>CAIYYQ010000441.1 GCA_903930505.1 Methanobacteriota archaeon | reverse complement strand
TTACAATCTTCAATTTCAGAAAAACTGACTTTATTTCCAGGGAAAAAAGTTTCAATTTCATCAATATGTTTTGTACTAAAAGACCGGCCATTGAAAAAAAGGTCAAATCTTTTTTTATCTGTGTCTGGTAGACAACCAGTTACTATAACTTCCCCATCATATTTATTTAATTTCTTTATCTTTTTAAAGGTTTTATCTGCAAGAGAATTCGAAACACCACAAGTACTAATTAAAATAACATCTGCTTTTTTAGGACTATCTACAATCTCATAATCATTTCTCATTAAATATTTTGAAATTCGAAGTATATCTAATTTTCTTTTATCACAAACAATTCCTGCAGTAATAAATACTTTCTTCATTCTTAATTCCAATTTATTTTTATGTGACTAACAAAAATTTATTTTATTATTTTCTTCCATAGTATTACGATTAAATGATAGGGGATTTTTGTTTAAATATCTTGTTAAAACTGGAGGGTGTCAGTAAAGAATTGGTTTTCTGAGGATATGTTTTTAAAGCAAGAATTCCACCGATCTCTGACCGGTGGTTAGAGAAACAACAATAAAACCTGTTTTTATTAGATATCTTTTAGTGGTGGCAATGCCCCTTAAAATTTTCTCCCAGTGGTGCCAATTTGCTGCTCATTTGTATCAACAGCCTAAGAAGCGAAAAATTTTTTATAGGGACGTTCAATTTGAAAAGTACAGATAGTTGGGTCCAAGAAAATGGATGTGACATATGGGAACGTATACCATCATGAAGAACGTAAAAATTTTTAGGACGATTGTGGCTACAATATTTGCCACATTTCTCCTTTTTCCTCTCTTTTTTTCCTGTTTGTTCGAAACTCTTCAAAAAATCTTTCATTTTTCTAGATACCTTATATAAATAAGGAGAAACATATGTCAAATCGTGTAAAAAAGAAAGGAGGTGAAAAATGGAATTGATCTGGATTGGACCGGGAACCGGCGGCGATTGTATGATTCGTTGTATCCCAATTGATAGTTGCTTCTGCCGCAGCTGGGATGGTTGTATCTGTCGCTCATGTTTCCTCGATATCGTAGGTGTCTCAACGACAACCGAATCAACGATAGCTGAATCAGAATCATCAGTTATTGGTCACTAAAGTTCATTACACACAAAGATGCTAGTATCATACAGAAATAACAAATCTTTCCTTGATTCGGATACAACTTTCTATTTTTTTTTCCCTGAGGTGAAGAATTAGAAAAGGATATAGAGATTTAATAATCAATTGGATCTGGAGTTAGAATTTATGGATATACCGGATGAAAAAATAGTAAAATCAAAGCGATTGTTAAGAATCGAATTAGATAATGGTAAAACAACATTATTTTCAAATATATCCGGTCAAATTGCTGTTATCGATAATGAACTAGAAAATCTTCTAGAGAAATTTAAAGTACCAATAAATCCAAAGGATGTTTGTAATAATAATCCGGTTTATGAGAAAGCCATAAAAGAACTGTTGAACAACCATATTCTGGTTAAAGCATCTGCTGACGAAGATCAGTTATTACGAGAAACAATCGAAACTTATCGAAATAGTTCTTCATATTCTTTCACATGGGTTTTAACAATGAAATGTAATTTCAGATGCATATATTGTTACGAAGAAAAACAAAACATTGATATGTCATGGGAAGTCGCTGAAAAAAGTATAGATTTTGTAGTAGAAAAAATAAAAGAATCTAAACAGAAAGAACTTAACATCATTTTTTATGGCGGGGAACCATTATTAAAATTCAATCTGATGAAACGTATTTTAAAAACTCTAAAAGAGAGATTACCCAGCGATATAAAGATACATGTAAGATTAGTCACAAATGGTTCTCTAATAACAGATAAAATTAAAGATTTTTTAAAAATGTATGACTATTCTTCTGTTCAATTAACAATCGATGGTTTGTCCGACATACATAATAAAAGACGACCATATAAAAACGGTAAAGGTAGTTTTAACGATGTAATGGCTGGGTTAAAAAATTCCTTAGAATTAAACTCTGTAAGTCTTCGAATAAATATCGATAAAACAAATAAAGAAAATGCGATAGAATTTTTAAAAATATTAAAATCTCAAGGGTTTCAACGAAGAAATCTCTCCATATCTTTTGGTCAAGTACTTGGAAATCTTGGAGAAGGAAAAAAATGTAAATATGAATGTATATCTGTTTTTGATTGGAGTAAAGACAACTTAGAGTTAATCTGCAAGGCACGTGAACTCGGCTTTAATAGCGGTACTGCCGTCCCTCGTATCACCTTTTGTGGAGCGTATATTCCAAAAAATTTATCTTTTAATCCTGACGGAAGTATCATTCCTTGTATGGATGGTGTTGGAGTTAGAAACAATAATGTTTTTGTAATCGGGCATCTTTTTAATAACCCAATAATTTTCAAAGAAAAAACAGATATATTTTGGAAACGAACATCTGTAGACTTTGAAGAATGCAGAAAATGCGATATCGTAGCTTTTTGTGGCGGAGGTTGCCTCGGGATTGCTTATACCGAAAACGGTACATTTAACTCTGTATATTGTCCATTCTATAAATATAACTTCAAAGACCATATAAAACTCTATATCAAAGACTGCTTATCTAGCAAGAATCACCATGTAAAGGTAAATTTCGATAATATAAAATCTGCAACTTGAACAATACATAATATTATCTCAACAATATATCTATAAGAAAGATATTTATATAAGCCATCGAATAATGATTATTATGAACAAAATGAAGGTATTTAGTATAATAGTAGTATCCTTATTTTTAATACCTTCAGTAACAATAGCGCAAAATGAGAATAAAGAAAATATTAAAAATTTTTCAGAAGCGCCTTTACTTTTACATCAATGTTTGATAATTAATAGGACCTATGATTTACTTATTATTACCTCAGCAGAATATTCAGATTTACTTGAACCATTGGTTGCTCATAAACAACGCCACAATATCCGTACAATTATGGTAACACTGCCTGAGATCTATGACAGTAATTATTTCCCTGTTCAAGGTCGTGATAATCCAGAAAAAATAAAATATTTTATTAAAAACGCTCTTGAACAATGGAACATTAAATACGTTTTTTTAATTGGTGATAACCAAACAATGCCTGTTCGATATACCCATCTTTATACTAAAGATGACCCTCTTCGTACAACAGGATATATTAGTGATTTGTATTATGCGGATATCTACCGTTTTAATTCCTCATCAAAGCAATATGAATTTGAAGACTGGGATTCCAGCGGGAACGATATTTTTGCAGAATGGACAAGCTCTACCACAGATCGAGATATTCTAGATTTGTATCCAGATGTTGCGGTAGGGAGACTTCCTTGTAAAAACAGAGACGAACTTCGAATCGTTGTTGACAAAATCATTGATTACGAAGATCAAACCTATGGATCAGGTTGGTTTTATCGGATGATTGTCTGTGGTGGTGATACAGATAAAGAAGGACGTCTCGCACTACCAAATACATATGAAGGAGAATTGGTCACTGGGAAAGCACTGGAATATATGGGCAATTTCATTGCAACAAAACTCTGGGCGTCAAAGAGAAATTTAAATAAAAACACAATTAATAAAGCAATCTCTAGTGGCGCAGGTTTCGTGTATTTTTCAGGGCATGGGGATCCTAGCGGTTGGATGACCTATGGACCGTATATTTTTTGGCGCTTAAGACGAATAAATTGGGATAACCAGAATGTCTTTTCACTTACAAACAAGGAGGAACTGCCCATAGTTATCTTAGGTGGATGTGGTATTAGTGAGTTTGATTACAAAAAGGAATGCATGAGTTGGCGGTTGGTAAGAATAAACACAGGTGGTGCAATTGCAACGCTTGGTTATACAGCGGGTTGTTATGGGGCAAGCGGTGATTATAACAATAATGGAATATCAGATTGTATCGAAATGAAAAGCGGTTATTTAGAGCTAGAGTTTTTAAAAAGAATAGGACAAGATCATGTTCAAATAATTGGCGACGCAATCAAACAGGCACTCACGGATTATCTTCATGCATTTCCAATCAATTGGAGTGAGCCCCCTGGTGCCTCTACAGGAAATGCCCCGTATAATACACAACAGGACTGTCAAATTGTTCAAAAATGGATTCTATTTGGTGACCCAAGTCTTAAAATTGGTGGATACCCAAAAGATGAGTAAATAATTATTAATGTTAAAAGAAAAGGAAATGTTTTATTATGTAATATATCATTACTTAATTTAGTATTTGAGAAATACCATCTCTTTACCAGTAATTTCCAGTAGTTTGGTATTTTTCTACAAAGGAGTATAATGAACGCGATAAAAGTAGATTCATTGGTTAAGAAATATAAAACCTCATTTTCTTTTAAAAAATTATTGAAGAAAGGAGATTTTGCTCAAGAAATCACAGCATTGAATGGTTTATCATTTTCTGTTAAAAAGGGAGAAATCTATGGATTGCTAGGCCCGAATGGCGCTGGTAAAACAACATTGATCAAAATCCTGGCTACAATACTTCTTCCTGACGGTGGAGAAGTGGAAGT
This sequence comes from Methanobacteriota archaeon, assembly GCA_903930505.1. Next base: position 3,055 of record CAIYYQ010000441.1, on the reverse strand, counting down.
TTTAAATTATAAATTACCCAAAGAAGAAAAAAAAGTAAAAGATAAAATAGGTCTCAGTCTCGGGGAATACGAGCGAACGTTTCATTGGAGGATATCAGGGCGACAAAACCTTGATTTCTTTTGTTCGTTATTTGGGGTGAAAAAAGAGGTTACAAAAGATAGAATTGACGAGGTCTTGGCTTTAGTTGGTCTCGAAGATAAGGCAGATACGATGTTTTTAGAATATTCGACAGGGATGAAACATAAACTTGCCATTGCACGAGCGTTATTAAATGATCCTGAACTTTTGTTGTTTGATGAGCCAACCGCTGGTTTAGATGTAAAAACCTCTCGGGATATCGGGAAGTTAACAAGAGATTTGGCAAAAAGAGGGAAAACAATTATTTACTCTACGCATAGGATTGAAGAAGCAGGAAATCTCTGTGACAGGGTATTGATTCTAAATCAGGGAAAGAAACTAGCTGAGGAAAAACCTGAGACGCTAAAGAAATTCGCAGAAGAGGTGGAAGTCATCCAAATAGAGTTAAAAGAGATGAACGAAACGTTGATTGAGAAGATAAAAAATATTAATAAAATTGAACGTGTTTATCTAATAAATCCAACGACATTGCGAATTCATTGTCGGGCGATTCATGAAAACATTTATCCGATATTGGAATTGATCAAATCAAACGGATTGCAAATCAACCAGATCAATTCATGTGTACCAACCATGGAGGATGTATTTTTACGAATTACAGGTGATTCCATTGAATAATAAAATAATCGTTCTCGCATCATTTATCGTCATACTTATTTCTTCAGTTGCTATCGCATTACAACATTTCAATACAGATGCATTTCTTGCAACAGCCTCCTGCGTCATTCCCCTTATCCTTATCTATTTCTCAGTTGGACTTGTCTGGTATCTCATGGGTGGTTCTGGTTCTTTCCGAATCACTGGAGCATTTATCAGACGAGGTTTTCGCGTCTTTATATCCTATAAATTTCAGGTTATATTCACCTTTTTTAGTATGTTTATCATGCTTGTATTATATTGGATTGTCGGGAAACCATTTGTCGAATTGATGATGACATCTATGTCTGGGGGGTTACTGAACTATGGTGGATATAATTTTCTCAGCTTTATCTTGGTGGGAATGATCGCCTGGCCAATGTTACTATCAGGGTACATGATAGCTACAAGTAGAATTCGACAGGAACAATATACGGGTATGTTTGAAATAATGATCCCTAGCAAATACGGCGTAAGAGTTTTACCGTTTGCTTCTTTATTAATGGGGATCAGTGGTTCTCTTATTGGAAGCATCTCTACATTAATTGTATTTATCTATGTGTTAGGGGTTAATCTCAACGTCGGCAATCCTCTTGCTGTATTGGGCTTAATCTCAGTCATTGCCCTTTCGCTGTTAACGATGTGGGGTCTTGGATTGATCTTAGGCGGGCTTACCATAACGTATAAACAGATTGGCCCTGCTGCTTCGCTCATACAAACAATCATGATGTTTTTCTGCGGTGTATATATCCCTATACAGATTCTACCCGGATGGATTCAACCAGTATCCTATTGTTTACCGTTAACATATGCATTCAATGCAATTCGTGCGAGTTTAATCGGCGGAGAAGGAATATTAAGTTATTGGGAAAATGTCGTTCCACTCATCATTTTCTTTGTTGTGATGGTTGTTGGAGGATATATCATTTTCAACAAACTCCTTAACAAAGGAAGAAAATCTGGAACTATTTATGGGTATTAAGGCAGAAAAACTAACATAGGACTCGTAGTAACTATTAAATATTACTGGTAATTTGATGCTCAAGTCTCCCCCTCCATATAAATTTATTAATTTAATAAAATAAAAATAGTTATCTTCTGTAAAATGAATCAGAACAAAACCTTTTATATATTGTACAATATATTATTTCTCATCAGCATTCAAGGACTGACATATGGTTCCGAAAAAAATTCAGGATACCGCTATCGCTATTGTGATGATCTTACTTATTTTGCAAATAGGTGTCATACCGTCTTCATCTGTCCCTCTGCAACATACCATCGACGGCAGAAGGCTATACGTGGGCGGAGACGGACCAGGAAACTATTCACGAATAAACGACGCTATCAATGACGCAGAAAACGGAGACACTATCTTCATATACAGTGGTATCTACAACGAAGAAGTCTATGTGTATAAGTCTGTAAGACTTGTAGGGGAGAACAGATATACAACGACGATCAATAGCGAGGAAGAAGGGGATGTCATTCTCGTCACCGCACCATCCGTGCATATAGAGAATCTCACAGCAAGGAACGGGGGCCAAGGGCAGAAATATCCCAACGATGCCTGTATCGAAATCTGTTCGGACAGCGTTCACGTTGTTAACACGATTTGTCTTCAGACGAACTACGGCATCTGGATTCGTGATGCAAGAGACGCTTTCATTATAAACAATACCATCCACTGCAACTACGACGGCATATGGCTCATAAATTCGCAGAATTGCACACTGCGTGGAAACCACATGGAAGGCGTCAGCGTGGCTCTCGACGGTGATACCGCCGATGATTTCCTGCATGAAATCGACACGAGCAACACAGTGAATGGGAAACCAGTTTATTACTACAAGAATCAGACGAAGGTGAACGTGCCATCTGATGCGGGTCAGGTGATTCTGGCGAACTGCGTCGGTGGGAACGTCTATGGTCTGCACATCAGCCGTGTCACCGACGGAGTAGAACTCTGTTTCTCACGTGGTATAACCGTAAAAAACTGCAAGATTGAAAACACGGTTGATTTCGGGATACGCCTTGTCCATTCAGATTGCAACCTGATTACGAGAAATGAGATACTCAACAACCCCATCGGCATCGGGTTCATGAGCGGTGGCATCTGGCTCTATCCTTATCATGGCTATTGTGACCATAATATTGTCCTCAACAACCTGATAAAGGACAACTGGTACAATGGCACCCGCATGGACAGATGCAATTTCAATACGTTCTCACGGAACAACTTCGTCAACAACGGGTGGAAAAGCGGTAAATCGATGCACG
>CAIYYQ010000440.1 GCA_903930505.1 Methanobacteriota archaeon | reverse complement strand
CGAAGCGGGACATGCCGCTTGCGTTTGTTCACTGCTCTAACTACCTTCATTCACTCTCTCGCCAGAAGCAGGACATATATTCGGAAAAGAAAAACTCGAAGATGTCCTTGAATGGTGCTTTGAACTAAAGATAGAAGTACTGACCGTCTATGCGTTTTCCACAGAAAACTTCTCAAGAAGCACAAAAGAGATACAAACACTGATGACGCTTTGTAAAGAAGAGTTGGATAAAGCAAAAAACGACTCACGGATCCATAAGAATAACGTGCGCGTACGAATCATCGGGCATCTGGAAACCCTTCCACTGGATATTCAACAATCTGCACAGGAAATCATGGATTTGACGAAAGATTATACGAGGTATTCATTTAACATCGCATTAGCGTACGGTGGACGTGAAGAGATCCTGCATGCGATCCAGCGCATTGCAAACGATGTGAAAGAAAACCGTCTCACAATTCAAGACATCTCAGAATCAACGATGTCATCGTACCTGTACACAAACGGACTGCCAGATCCTGATCTCATCCTAAGAACATCAGGAGAAGAACGTATCTCGAATTTCCTTTTATGGCAACTTGCATACTCTGAATTATATTTCTCAGATGTATACTGGCCTGCTCTTCAAAAAAGAGATTTTTTAAAGGCTATACAAACGTATCAAAATAGACGAAGACGCTTTGGAACCTAATCTATTATTTTTCCAACGACTGTGTCTCTTCAACAGAATCCCCACAGTCAGGGGAATCGTAATTGCCGTTCTCAACTTCTTTTGCAATCTGTGCCAGTTTTCCAAATTGGGTATGAAAAAAATACAGGATGCCAGCGCCTCCGAAAAAAAGTATTGAAAACGCTAGAATAATCTTTGATTGGACAGGGAACATGGAAAACAGCTGAAACAGGAGAAATGCTGCAAGCAGGCATATCCCTATGATGAGAAAAATGATGCTGAGCAAACGGGTTTTTGAATTTTTTTCAAGAGAAATGATTTTTTGTTTCATTCAGAGGCATCCGACTTATGTGACCCGCTTAAAGCGTTTTGTACTTTACTTTGCATCTCGTTGAGTTTTTCTCGACTTCTTCCTTCTTGTTTATCCAATGTAGTTTTACGCAATTCCAAGGATTCCTTGTCTGTTTTCAATTCACTTTGTATCTCGCTTTTTCCTTTTGTTTTTATCAGTACTGCACCGACGCTTTTGTAAATAGGGGTTTTTTCATCCGTTTTTTCTAATTCTTCTAATGCTTCATCGATTTCTCGAAGTTTCAATTCGATTTGCTGTCGCTGTTGAACAATCATCTGCACTTGAGATCTTAACTGCTGCAATCTGTTTATCTGATCCTGAAGTTGTGGTGGTAGTTCATTTTCTGCCATACGTCTCTTCTCCATATGTTTTGGAATCTGTCTTCGGTAATGCACAATTCCATTCTTAAACATATGCCTTTCTTTTTATCAACGCATTCGAAGTAAAATAGGTGAGACTCTCATTGAATGAATATGGTTGTATTCTATATGAAATTCTTTATAATAATAGAAAGTATTATATAGAAAAATGAGAATATAGTACTAATACATCTGAAAACGTTTGTTTACTGTTTCGGGGATACATAATGAGAAAAAACGATAAAATCATCATCGCCGTAGGAATCATAGTTATTCTTATCACCGTATTAGGAGTCTACACATGGGTACCAGAATCACTCAAATCACAATCTCTTGAAATGAACGATTTTTTCAATAGTTACGGAACACTTACTCAGATTCCAGCAGGAATTGTCGTATCAGATCAATCCCCATTCTATGCACTCATCGCCACACCCCTTGCGGTCCACTATAACAGCGAAAAAAACCAGCAGATTATACCTATGTATGTTTCTAATTTTACCAGTCCTTCTCGTGCGGTCATCAGTGCAATGGATGAAATCCCTGAAGAAAACTACCTGTATCTTGACTCTTCGAAATCCCCAAAAGAATGGTCTATGGAGATCGCAAAAACCTATTGGACACATAGCGATACTGTTCTTCTTATCCCGCAAACCGAAGAAGGATACAACCTTGGAGTACTAGGCGCTCCAATTGCGTCGTATCTGAGTATACCAGTTATTGTCACAAATGAAATTGATAATTCTATAAGGCAGCTTTTCACAGATCTTGGCGTTACCAAAACAATCCAATGTGGCGACACACTCAGCGGATACGGAAAAACCCTTACGTTAACCACCGTTGACCAAATTGTCAATGCAACCACCACCTTGGTACGAGAAAAATTCAATGTTGTTACCTATCTTACCATCACCAATCCTCGTGATGCATGGCCCCCAGAGGTGTTAGCAAGCGAAAAATATGTTTTAGGGCCTAAAAAAATGACGACAAAAGCATCCACCGAGCTTTTTAAATCTTTTAAAAAACAGGATAATGTCGTTGGAACATTCACGATCCCAAAAGACTATAAATACGCATTAGTCAAATTCAAAGGAATCAACCTTAATACTGAAAACGTCGATGAACTTGGAGATGCCGTCAATTTTGCCTGCGGTCCAGTCCCTGGACAAATCCCAAATGCTCCTTCAGGGCTAGAAAGCTTTGAGGTCTACGCGGGAGGGACCAACGCAGGAGGCATCCCCGTACGAGATGCCCAAGGACATATCATTGAAGATGCTACCTACAGCGAAACCGTGCTATACGACCGTGGAGGCATCGAATATCAAGTGACTGCTAACCCAAGCTGGCTTGCAAGCAACGAAGGCGAAGTAAAAGCAGAAATAATCGTTGAAAAACTCAGTGATCCACTGTACCCAATGATGAAAGATCTTTCCAGTCTTGCACCATATCTTACTGCATATCACAAAGGAATCGTATTTGGAAAACCAGATTTCGCCTACGCAGCAGACGATGACGTCCTCTATATGGGAAAACCATCTCCCGGATTCTTTTCGCCATGTAGAAACCCAGTACTTACTGGTGCATTTAATGATCATGTTTTTAGGATTCATGATGAGATTAATCAATTACTCGCTAATCTTGCTGGTATTTCTTTAGAAAAAGAACGCGATGTCGAAAACCTCCAGAAATACTATGAAAAAACCCCACTGTATGTTACACTTGTTGGCGATGGAACAATGCTCCCCCAGCTAATATATGATAGCTCCGTTGATCCTATTTTTCCTGTTGAGGATGTCTCTTATTATTTCGGTGGAGGTGTCCCCAGTGATTTCATCTACGGAAACATTGATCCGAACCCCGGGGATTGGACCAGTCAAGCACCTGATCTCTATACGCAGTATCCATTTCAGGAAAACATCGTCGGACGGATCACTGGCTGGGATGCCCAGGATGCAAGCGCACTCATCGCACGAACCGTCTTCTACAACGGTATCATTGATAATATGGGAGAATGGAAAAACAACGCTGTCGTTCAAATGGGCGGAGGAAACGATTTTCAAAAACCATTCCTTCGCTATAAAATTTTTGGTGAAATACTTAATTTAATCCGCCGGGGAGAACCCATGAAGATGGAAACAGGTGCATCGTATCTCAATGGATTAACGCTGCAGAAAACAGTATTAGAACCCCTCGGTTTCACCACAGAATATGTACGAGAAAACAAAGCCGCGTATCAAGGATTCAGTAACGATGCTATTACGAAACTCAAAAAAGCAAATCTACTTAATATGCTTCTTCTTTCAGAACGACAACTGAAAAACGATGTGGGTACAGATGTAGTAAACGGTAAAGAAATCCAAGAAAACAGTAACTTTATCCTTGCTAATGCCCATGGAAATCAACATATGTTTGGTATGGGGGATGTTGGTATGTATAAACTCGGACTTGGACTTCCCAACGGGATTCTTCCAAAAATCCTTTCAAAAATCGCGACAATCATGGGATATGGACCAGGTTTATCCCTCAGTGACCATGGATATTATAGCACACGAAATGTGGAAAACATGAACCTTGGGCCATCGTTTCTCTTCATTGAAAGCTGTATCTGCGGGAAACTTGATGGGATGTACCCCACACAAGTCATCACACAGGCGTATCTTCATTCTGGAGCAAATTGTGTGATCGCTTCAACAACAAGCTCAAATATCGCAGGTGGGTACCTTGAACCAAAACAAACAAAATACGATTTTCCTGGACAGACTCTATTGCGTTACCTGAAAGCAAATCGTGATGCGAAGAAAGGAAATTATCCGGATCTGCATTTCGGATTTAAAATCTATGAGGATATCTGCAGTAATCTCAAAGAAAACAGTGACCTGAGTATCGGAGAAGCATTCAGGAAAGCACGAAACGATTATCTTCCGTCTGATGCTTCATGGAAAGTCTGGTGGTCACCACCGCTCGTCATAACAGGATTTCAAGATATTGATGCCCAACAGTTCCAGAAGACTGCTCAAAAAGATGCATCTGGTTTAGATTTTCGTCTTGACAACAAATTCATGTCATTTCAGGAATATACCTTGTATGGGGATCCTGCCTTTGTTCCCTATATACCGGGGAATAATTAATTCGATTTCTTTGATTTAAAAATCAAGTTCGTTTTTTTTTCTTCTTTTTTGGATAAGACACATACATCATTATCAAAGAATTCACAATTTCATGCAAATCATCTAATCAATAGAGTCTCGCTCATCAGAAGTAACATATCTAAAGAAACATTGAGGTTATATCTGTACATCATCAAAAACAAATACTTTTATATAGGGGTATTTTCATTCTAATTTGTAACTGGGATTAATGGAATTGGGATGTGGATGGGATGAAGATAGAAAGACGTTTAACACTGTTAGGGGTGCTTTTAGTCGTTCTGAGTACCGTTATGGCTACGCAATATGCAACAACCAAAGTCACGTTTTCATATAGTGTTGTTCACCCGAGCAATGCTGATATCCGTTTCGTAGGATCAGATAACTCTTCAGATGACGGAAAACGAGTCTTACGCATCAGTGGTGCTAATGGAACAAATGCATTAATCAGTGTTGAATTAGGAGATTGGGCTGCAAATGAAAATAAAACATATACTGCTGCGTTTGCGATTGTCAACGAGGAAGGATTCGCAGTTAATCTAACTCATGTGACAGTTTCAAATACAAGTGGTACAAGCGATTATATGCAGATTTGGTTGCATGGAAATGGAAGCTTAAAAGCAGAAGATGATCCCACATCGGTTTTTATCTACAACAATGGATCAAGTTACTATACAGCTAGTTCAACCGCATGGATCCTTGCCCATGGAGATGGTAATGTAGGTACAATGCTCACCAATGCATCAAATACTACTACAACAATATTCACCGCATGGGAAGATGAAGTTACCGGTGTACATGTACAATATACCCAGAATTTAAGTGGACTAACTGATGATGCATATCAAGCGAATGGTGGAGGAATGGGTGCGGGTGATAATAGCTATTGGAATGCCTCGGATTTCGTCTGGGTTCAAATATCAATAAATGTACCTCCAGGTGCTGTTGGTGGCGATCATGCAGGGACAATAAACTTTAACTTCCAGGCATCGACACACTACGGTGAAGATTAATCATTCTATTTTTTTTTATTCTTTTTTTCTACTTTTTAAATAAGGGTTACCTATACTGAAACCCAGCATACGATACGATGTTTTGGCTGTTTTTTTGTACATTTTTCGACTCAAAAAATAAAAAGCAAAAATTTTAAAGGAACTACACTATTAAGATAAATGAGCAGAATATTTTCCATTCCGGGTTTCTTCGTTGATGGAGGAGAGGATTCAAATCGAGAAAAAAGAAATAAATTACGGTTCAAATCCTGCTTGTTCGTTATTTGTATTGGGTGTAAATAGAAACGAAGAATTAGTTCAATTCAACAAATATTGCCAGTATCTCACCGGTTATAAACGGTCTGAGGTAACTGGGAAAAAAATAAGCGATGTACTAATACCCAAAAACTATGTTAAAAATTGGAGGCAGTTGTTTGATGCTCTTATCAAAAACGGACGGGTCGAAGATACGGTTATACCCTTGAAGACATCACATCAAAAAGAATATTTCATATCTTGGAGAGGTTATCCAATCAAAGATGCAAACGGTATGGTGGGAAATGTTTTTCTTTTAGGATATCAGTTCCTTGAAGATGAACGGGTTGAAAAACAAACATTTAAACTGGATGATGATACACTATACCAAAAAAATGAAAATGGTGCCCACCAGCGACAAGGACCTATTAATCAAATCAATGAAAAAAGTGACAGTATAATGGTATTCAAACTGAAAGATAAAAAATTAATGTTCACAAATAAAAAATATCAAAATGTCAACAAAAATGAACCAAAAACTCAGCGTATTTATGGTGCAGATGAACCGATGAAAAAAACCAGAGAACATGATCTGGATAAAATACTATTAGAAAAATACCAAATACTCAATAAACGACTCAATGAGTTAGAAAAAAAAGATCAAAATTTAGAACGAAAAAATATGAGACTGGAGAAAAAATTGGACCACGTTAAAACCTTGAATGCAAGCAATACAAAAATATCTGTTCAACAAAAAAGTGATGATGCAAACGATGAAAGTGTACCCTCTTCGGTTAATCAAAAAAAAGTTACCCATCGAATAGCAGATTTTTTCCATGATCCGCTTGGTGTAAAAAGAAGACAAGATGACTTTAACAGAAATATGCAGATATTAGATCAACGAAAAAAAGAATTAGATATACTCCATGAACAATTAATGAAAAACCGAAACACTCTTAATTCAAAAGTCCAAGACCTTCAAGCATGGAAAGAAAAATTAGAACAACTCGAATATGAAATAGAGAAAAGACATAAGATACTTACGGAACAAGAAAAACGT
>CAIYYQ010000439.1 GCA_903930505.1 Methanobacteriota archaeon | reverse complement strand
GTTTGCTTTTTTGTTCGGTGGTCAATCGTTCGAGAGAATTGTATGAATGTTTTTTGAATTGTACAAATTCGCTGAATGAAAAAGGATAGAGTGAGAAGGGGATGTTTCTTCCGGTGAGGTGTGTCCCGAGTTCTTTGCTGAGCATGCTTGCGTTCGAACCGCTCAGGTATATCTTCTTTTGATCGTTGTGGAGTCTGCGTATGAATCGTTCCCAGGATTTGATGTTTTGGATTTCATCGAAAAAGAAGACATTTTTTTCTCCGAATAATTCAAGTAAAAGTTCATAGAGTTTTTGGAAGTCTTCTACGGTGAAATCTACGAATCGTTCGTCATCAAAATCAACGTAGTAGCTTTCCTGGTGGTCTTCTGATCTGATTTGTTTAAGGAGTGTTGATTTTCCGCATCGTCTGATACCGGTGACGATAATGATAAAGGGTGTGTTTTTGAATTTGTGGATAGTGATTTGTAGTTCTCTAGGTATTTCTTGAGGGATAGTTTTGGTTTGGTGTTGTTCTAGGAGAAGTTGTTTGATTTTTTCTCGATCCATCGTTGTTTGTCAATGCAAATGGGTTTATAAACATTTGGTCTGACAGACCAAATAAATGGCTAATATTTTGGTCTGATGATTCAAATATAGGATTCGTATAGTGATCCAACGACAGTGAAAAAGTGGTTGGTATCGTTCATGGTTATCCTTCATTTAAAAATCTTTGCGATGCTTTCTTGTTGACTTTCCTACCGAGTCGTATTGCATCTTCTTCGGTGAGTTTGCTTTTTTTCAAGGAGTTTATCTATTAATTCTAGCAATTTTTTCTTGCTTTTTATCCATGTTATTCCCTTTGAGGAAACTGCGATTTTATTCTCTTCATCAAGGTAATCCAAAATCAGTGTCAAAGTGTTCTGATTTATTTTTCCATGGAGAATTTTTTTCAACTGAGATATAGTCACGATGCTTTCATTACTGTCTTGTAACGCTTCTTCTACAAGAAGAACGTCGTTTAACGTTGGTAGTTTTTCAAGATCAAATTCTTTTTTTGAGATTGTCATATCAATACCCGAATTTTCTTTCATATTGTTTATGTGAGAACCATTCTAAGATGACGTTGACAATCATAACTTTATCCTCAAATATTGTATAGATTAATCTCCATGCATTTGGCAGATCATATTTCCAGAGATTGTGGATTTTATATTCGTTGATATAGTTTTTTGGCCATAATGATTGAGGTATTTTTGTTCCGCACATGGGATCTTTCTTTAGGTCATTTATGGCGCGCTGGATGAATATGTAAAGTTGTTTGTCTTCGAATTTTTCTTCTTTTAATTTTTCAAATTCCTTTTCCAGTTTTTGGTTTGCGAAGGTGACGTAAATCGGCTTTTTGTTCATCGTAGTTTAACTCCGGAGGATTGTATCTTTTTTATCATTTCAGGGTTCCAGGTCCAGATTATCCTGCTTTCTTTGTCGATCATGATCTTTCCTGATTGTTCGAGGTAGTCGATGATGAGGCAGAAGGTTTGGTACATCATTTTCTTTGGGAGTGATTTCCATAGTTCTGTTTTTTTAGGATAGTCCATGTGTTGGATCGCCTCTTCAACCATGATGATTGTGTCGAGTTTGGGGTAGTGGATGATTTTTTTCATACTGGTTCTTCTCATTATATAAGTTTATATAATTCATATATTTAAACATTTTGGCTTGCCTCCTTCCTTTATTAATGAATAACGCAGTGGTTTCATTCTTTATTAATTCTTATAGGAGGTCACCGAAAGTATTATTTTTTGTAATATATATTTTGCTTACAATCATTTTTTTATTCCTGTAGAATCGGATATCATCTTCGTTTTTTGTTCCTCTTTTATCGTTAAACGAAGTAAAATTATAAGTAATAACAAATAATTAATATTGGTATGAAAATAAAGGAGCTACCGTGGTTTGACAGACCTTGGACCAGACTGAAAAAGAAAGGCGTCTCTGCGCTTCATCAGTCGACTGAATTTTCAGTTGTCCGATTTTTTCGGACAACTCACTACCTTCCGTACTCAGATTAGAATATCAGGTCGTTCCAATATTTACGATCAAGACTTCTCCATGATCATTTTTCCTATATCTTTAATTCTTTTTTTTCCCAAATCCAATAGTCATTTTTTTACAATTTACTCATAACAAATTTCCGTTCTTTTACTGGTAACCCCATCCGGAAATGAATGTCAAATTCTTTGAAAAGAGGATCGCGTCCTAATGCAGGAATGAATGGATATTCTCTGATTTTTGTTACTTGAATGGGGATTTCCTTCTTAAATTCAAATTTATGACCCATACCAAATCGAACAGTTACTTTTTCTGTTATTGTTGAGGTTTCTCCGGTGACTCCTTGAATCATATCATCTGAATTTCTTAGGATATCAATCCCTAAGCTTTCTCCCACATCTTGAGAAATTAGTGACATGTCTGCTCCTGAATCCAAAAGCATTGTAAATTCAATAGGGTCGTTGTTTTTATACTGAAGTTCAACAGGGATAATAGGCCGTAATACCTCAGTTTGTTTGATCTTGTACATTGTAAAATCATACGAGAGATGATATTGATATCTAACCATGTATCTCACCTTGTTGAGTTACAGTGAAAGATATTCTTCGGTTGGGACTTTAATTAAAAAAGGTGTTTCTTTGCTTTT
>CAIYYQ010000438.1 GCA_903930505.1 Methanobacteriota archaeon | reverse complement strand
TTTAGCTTGGAAGAAGCAAGAATATGTGCGTTAAATGAGTATATTTCCAATTATATTGCACTTGGGTTGAAACCGGATCGATGCCATATTTACTTTCAATCAGAACATCAGGTTGTTAAGGATCTTGCGTTTTTGCTTGGGAGAAAAGTAAACTGGTCGCAGATGCTGGCTACCTATGGGTTTACAGGTTCTACGAACATGTCTCATATCTTTTCCCCGCTTGTTCAAACTGGGGACATTTTGCATGTTCAATTGCAGAAATATGGGGGTGTACGCCCAACATTGGTTCCTGTGGGGGTTGATCAGGATCCTCATATCCGGTTGAGCAGGGATATTGCTCAGGCGTATCGTCTCTATAATGTGACAGTTACTAAAGATAATAAGATCGGGGTGTTTGTGAAAATTGATGAGAACGTAGATGTGTTGTTGGATCATGCAGAAAAAATCCTTCATTCTCTTCATTTCACGGGCTTGAAACGTATATCTGAATACAAGGCGTTATACGTCAATGATGCAACCGAACAGGATATTCCAAGGATTGATCAGTTGCTTGCACAAACTGAACCGACATTCAAAGGGTATGGTTTTCTTCAACCGTGTTCTACCTATCATCGGTTCATTACTGGTCTTACAGGGGATAAGATGTCGTCGTCAAAACCAGAGAGTGCGATTTTTCTCACCGATACGCCAAAGGAGGCGGCAAAGAAGATTATGCAGGCGAAAACCGGTGGTGCTGTAAGTCTTGAGGAACAGAAACGCTGTGGTGGAAAACCTGATGAATGTATGATTTATGAATTGTTTTTGTATCATTTAATTGAGGATGACAAAGAGCTCGAAACGATTTTTAAGTCATGTAAACAGGGGACGCAGATGTGCGGAAATTGTAAAAAACATGCTGCATTGTTGATGGAACATTTTCTTGTGGATCTTAAAGAGAAACGAGAAAAAGCTGCGGATCGGTATTACGAATATTTTATGTGAAAAAACAATTAGCTGTACGAGTTGTACGCACCTTCATCTATCATGAGTTTTTCGAATTTTGTATCAAGTTGTTTTCGTTGTTTTGCAAAGTTGTTATGAACAACGGTAAATGTATTCTTTGATTGTGTTGCTCGTCCTTTTAAAGGGATACGTAGTCCTAGATCATTTCCTTTTAATGCGGCTTCAAGTATCATCTCAGGGGGAATTCCATGTTGTATATTGTTTAGGATTTTTTGGATGTTTCCTTGGACGATACCGAATTGTCCAGTATTTTTTTGGATTGTTTTTTGGATGTCGTCGTCAAGATGCCTGGCGATTTTCGCGCCAACTCCTTGTGTTTCAAAAGGGTTTTTGAGGTGTTCTTTTAAGAGGTATACTCCAACATCTGGATGGGAGATATAGCAGTCGTAGGAGAGAAGATCATGGTCTCTGCCAAATGTTGCATTCCAGTTCTCTGGATAGTGTTTTGCATCTGTGATGATTTCGTGTAAGATAGTGTTGCGTGGTTTTATTTTTAGTCCCATTGTATCCTGGTATAAGATGAGTACTATAAGAAAATGACGAAAAGTAAAAACAGACAGAAGAGTATAAGTAGAGTATATCAGGTTTCCTGTTTGTAGAATGGATTCGTGTGGTGAATAAGATGCTTGTGAAAGAGATCATGACAAAAAATGTGGTGACCATTGAAGCAAATAATACTGTGTTTGATGCGTGTAAAAAATATAAGGATTATAAGGTGGGATGTCTTGTGGTGGAGGATAACGGCTTTTGCGTAGGTATTGTTACTGAACGAGATATTATTGAGCGGACGATTTGTGTGAAGAAAGATCCGCAAAAAACAAAGGTTTCGGAGATCATGTCCGCAGGTATTAAAACTGTGTATGCGCTTGATAGTGTAGATAAAGCTATTGAAATAATGAAGCAATATAAGTTTAAAAAACTTCCAGTGATTTCCAATAATGATATCGTTGGAATCATTACGGTGACTGATATTTCCAATTCGAAATCAGAGATGACGAAACGGTTTATGGAGACATGGGTTAAAACAAAATGGCAAGATTAAATATTTTGATTTTATAGGTAAGTGAATGGTTCTCTTTTTCCGTCGATACGTTTTGCTCCTGCAGCAGAAAGGGATACTTCTATGGTTTTCATTTGAACGGGGTTCAGTCCGGTTCTTTTGATTAAAACTCTATCTTGTTCATCATAAATAGTTATTGTGCCATCTTCTGGACAGCATACTGCT
>CAIYYQ010000437.1 GCA_903930505.1 Methanobacteriota archaeon | reverse complement strand
ATCTCTTTAGTATGGATTTGCTCACTGCGAAATCTCTGCCTGTTGTTATCGCTCAGTTTGAACAATTGCTTTCTGAGAAAAGCGCAAAGCGCTATACGACTGAGATGCAGACAAAACAAGGGAAAATTCTTGATGTTGAGATTAGCTCATTTTTCTTGGTACGAAAAGACAATGAACTCGATAATTTTGTGTTGATTCTTCGTGATGTCACATCGCGAACAGAATATGAAGTGCGACGACAGAAAGAACATGAACTTCTGAAAACATTGATGGATAACGTTCCTGATTCCGTTTATTTTAAGGATGAACAGAATCGTTTTATTTTAGTGAACAAAGCAAAAGCCGTTCATTGCAATAAAAAATCTGATGAGATGATTGGGAAAAATGATTTTGATTTTATGCCAGAAGAACAAGCTAAGAAGAGCTTTGAGGATGATACTCGGATTATGCTATCAGGTCAATCATTGATTAATAACGTGGAGAAAATTGTCTATAAAGACGGCTCTGAGAAATGGACATCGGTTACGAAAATCCCTCGGTATAATTCAGAGGGAGAGATTATTGGAACAATGGGTATTTCTCGAGATATAACGATACAAGAAAAAGCGCGAGAGGAATTGAAACGATCAGAGGAACGGTATCGTGCGGTGTTTGAAAATTCTTCGTTTGCGATTATTTTAACTGATGAATCCGGGAAGATTATTTCGTGGAATAAACTTGTGGAAGAGCTTCTTTCGATGGGTCGCTATGAGCTTGAGCGGCGACCGGTGGAATCGTTGTATCCGGCAGATGAATGGGAGAAGATTCATGCGGAATATGTGCATGATGAAGGGATTAAACGACGTATTGAAACAAAGGTGATACGCAAAGATCGGCGTGTTGTTGATGTTGATTTGTCGATCAATGTGTTGAAAAGCATTGAAGGAAAAATCTTGGGGTCAACGGAGATTATTAGTGATATTACGAAACGGAAAAAAGCAGAAGAGGAATCAAAAAGGCAGCATGAGCTCTTGCAAGGTTTGATGGATTCGATACCTGATTCTATTTATTTTAAAGACGATAAGAATCAGTTTATTTTGGTAAATAAAGCAAAGGCAAATCGGTGGAATGTTCAGCCTTCTGAGATGCTTGGGAAAAACGATTTTGATTTCTTGCCTGTTGAACAGGCGCAGCATGCTTTTGATGATGATAACATGGTGCTTCGCACGGGAAAGGCGATTGTCGATAAGATCGAAAAAATCACGGGTTCTGATGGAGTGGAGCGATGGTTTTCTGTGACGAAAGTTCCACGGTACGATCCGGAGGGACATATCATTGGAACTATTGGGATTTCTCGTGATGTTACTGAATGGAAAAAAACAATGAAAGAATAAAACGAATACTCACTTAATTGACCATACGACAATATCCGTTTTATTTTATTATGTTGTAGCCATATGATATTTTTCGTGTTTATTTTTTTTATGAATGTACATATCCATGTAGATATTCATCTGCGAAAAAGGCATTTAATATGTATTTAAGTTGGATCCATTGCACTCGACAATAAGCAGGAAAACAAAGGTTAATTGCTTTTGTTTGTACCATGATATACAATGATTTTCCTGCTCGTATATTTAAAAAAAAGGATGGGATCCAGGATATGGTCGTCAAAAAAGAACAGTTGTTACGCTATATTCATCGAACGACACGTTTTGTTGAACTTGATCTTCTTCGTGGTATGGCTATTTTATTCATGGTTTTTTTGCATGTTCTCTGGGATTTAGATTACTTTGGTTTTATGCCGTTAAATAGGGGCATTTATCAGTTTCAAGTTGTTATTCCTACCTTGTTTTTTATCCTTATGGGGATCTGTTTAGTGATTACCACAAATAAAAAACATGGTTTCTCAAATAAAGAACTTCGAACGCATTTACTTTCTCGTGGGTTGTGGATATTTGGTTTGGGAATGATTATTACGATTGCTACCTTGTTGTTTATGTCAGATCGACCAGTTTTCTTTGGTGTATTGCATTGTATAGGGTTGTCTATTGTTCTAAGCATTCCCCTTCTCCGACTTAAAACATATAATATCGCGATTGGGTTCGCAATTATTATAGGAGGGATTATTATGGGGTTTTATCCTGTTCAGGATGCTAACTTTATTTCTCTTATTATTGGAATTCATCCTGCAGATATCGGACATTTCACGATCGACTATTTCCCATTATTTCCCTGGTTTGGAGCAAGTTTAATTGGTGTTGGTTTGGGAAATTTACTCTACAAAGATGGGAAACGACAATTTCGATTCCCGGATATTTCTCGTTATAAACCCGTTGCGTTGTTTTCGTGGCTTGGGAAGCATTCATTGACGATTTATCTTATTCACCAACCGATTATTGCAGGTATTTTAGGGTACATTATTCCCAAATTTTTGTAGAATGATCGGTATTAAAATCGGTAAAATGCTCGTTTTGACGTTTTGACACCGTATGTTTAAATAGACGAAAAAAGAACGTATTCTATGGTGAGGAAGGGATTATTGCTATCTGTTCCTTTTTATGGTCGGAATTTTCCTCCCTTCCTTTCCTCCCCCCGATATCAGATAGTATGTTGGTTTGTACGTCTCGAGGTAACATTTCTCAATTAGTATTTAAACTTAAAAGAATCTTTATGTTGGTTTTTTCTTCGAGTAAAAATATTAATATTAAAGGTTAATAAAAGTAATTGATGGATTAGATTTAAATAGGATGAACAAGATTCATATTGTAATAAGGTAAAAAAGAGGAGCGAGAAGAAATGGAAAATAAGATGTTTAAGACATTAGGAACCTGGCTATTCCTGTTAGGGATAGTAATAGCACTAATCATTGGTGTCCTAATGGGCGCAAATGTATATACTGACACCAACGGATACGCAACATTAATCCTAGCAGCTCTAGGATTTATCGTAGGAGTCCTGTCGTTTTTCGCCGTTGGAACCATTACGAAAGATGAAGTCCCAACATTTCTGATTGCAGCACTGATGCTGGTTGGAGTTGGCACTGCAACAACCCTCTTGGGCGGGTTTAAAATAATTGGACCTTACCTTGCGGGTATGGCAGGGATGATCGCTGCGTTCATTGCACCAGCTGCAGTTATCCTCGCCGTCCGTGCAATCTGGGATATCGGTAAAAGTGCAGAGCCTAACAAATAAACAACGAGATAGATTTTTTATCTCTTTTTT
>CAIYYQ010000436.1 GCA_903930505.1 Methanobacteriota archaeon | reverse complement strand
TTTTCATGTTATTCATCTTCGTCGAGCCTCGTTGATTTAATTTTCTGGTACTACTACGGCACTAGCTTTATTATTTAGTGAATTGTAATCTGAATTATGTGTGGGGATAATCACTGCAGTATTTGTCATACCAAAAAAAAGAAGTTTAAACTCCATTTCCAAAGAATATGGGAAATCTCCCCATCCTGAAATACTGTAGACCCAACCTGCATTGAACGGCGGTGCGCAGTTCCCAGGCTGCGGCCACGCAATGTTATCTTTTAACCAAGGAATATTCACATTGGGAAATCCAAAAGGTGATGCAAAAATTGCTTGAATATTAAACTCATCCTTATCACCCATTTGAAGGGTGTTGATTAAATATTGTATTGCATGTTCAGCGGATTGTTGAGAACATGAATTATTCCCATCACAATAATAATTTCCATAGTTACCTTGGTCCATAGCTATGGTAGGCACCCCATCGGTAACCATGTTGATGATCTGTCTATTTGCTTTGCTAAAATTTTGTGAAGCACATCCTTGCCATGGTGTCCCATGGAGATATCCATTAAGATCACCGGATAACACATCTGCAGCAAGATAAATCCCAGCAGCTGTAGGAGTAAATCCACCCTGTTGTTCTATAGTTCTAATAGTTTGGGCGACTGCAGCAAAAGTTGTCTCATTGATCACCACGGGTTCTACTTCTAAATGGACAACATCTGATAGATTATCATATGTATCAGCGAATTGAATGACGGTGAGCTCTACTGATCCATCCCGGGGAATACAACTTTGAGTTTCCACTGCTGCCGCTATACCTGTTAGCATTGTCGTCCAATTCGAAGCAGAAATACTTCCGGATCCATCCAAAAGCAGGGCGAGTTGCGTAAAATCACCTGTTGGTGTCCCAGTTTGTGTACATTTTGCGGTTATTTCAAGATAACAAGAATTCCCTATCATCAAAGTATCTATAGTCCAGATTCCCGTATCATGATTATACGATGATCCTGATGATGTGACATTGCTCTGATAGGTTAAACCGCTTGGGAGAATATCCAGTATCTGAACATTTGTGGCCTTAATATTTCCCTTATAGTTGGTTGCATTAATAGTAAATACAACAGGATCATTAATATTTGGAAATTGGTTGTCGACCGTCATTTTGATGCCAACATCGCATATCGGAGGAAGCGCCACATCAGCATTAAGAATACAAGAATTGGTTTTGATGTCAACAACTTGGGCTTCAGCATGTGGATAATCCTTATCATAGGTAAATGGGTATACGAGTCGTTCGCCAATATTCCAAACACCATCTGCTTTACTCTTTTCGTCTAAAAGCTCTCCGGCAGTTGTTTGTACAAGAGATTGGTTACATACTGTAAGGAAGATTTTTGTATCTAAACCGAGTGGCTCGCCACCGTAATGCTCCAGGATAAGTTTATTTCCATCTACTGTGCAGACGATGTTTACCGTTGGTGCAGGCGTGGGTGGTTGTATGGAAAAAATGGAAAGTGATACGACGGAGAACAGGGATACCGTTATTCCTAATATGAGAAGGGTCCCAATTATTTCTGATACTGCGTCGTTTCTCCTTGTATTTTTCATTTTTCTACACCGTTTTAGTAAATTCAAATATATTTATATTTTTATA
>CAIYYQ010000435.1 GCA_903930505.1 Methanobacteriota archaeon | reverse complement strand
ACATACTTGGGAAATCTAAAAGTGACAGACTTGGGAATGGTTTTTCTCCTGGAAAACAAGGGTTAAGAGAGAGCCTGCTTTTTTGGTCAATGAAGGGTGTTTCAGGTGACAGACTTGGGAATTAGCGGGTTTTTCTTGTTTGTTCAGAAGATGAAAACGGGGCGGAGATTACTATACTTTGATTTCAATGTAATCTGTATACAGAACTGAAGGGCTCACTGATTCGTTGGTACCGTTGTTAGAAACGACGAGAAGATACAACGAATTATTTTCGTTTGAATCGATAAAATCTGTACCTACTGAAATTGTATCTATGACGGTAACAGTATCTGATGCATCTACTTCCTGAAGTTTTTCCCAATAAGTGCCTGAGACGTTCCAGATATAAAGGGAAACATTCTTTGAGAAATTATCGACATCGTTCCTTCCAACCAGAAAAATAGTGATGTATTTGTTGGAATAGGTGATGGTTATCATTGTCTAAAATATTTGTTTGGATGACACAATAAGTTTATAACCAATTTATGCATAACGTAACTATGCATAATATAATTAGGTGATTTAATGTTTATCGATCGAAAGAAGGAATTGGACGTACTTGCTGCATATCAGAAATACATCCATAGCGGCAAACGAATAGATCTTACGCTCTTTGGGTTACGAAGAACAGGAAAAACAGAGCTTTTCCTGAAATTTAAAGAAGAAAAAGAGAACAAAAGGTGTATAATCCCTTATCTTAACATGCAAAAAATCGTGCCCGATCTGCAAAATTTTTCAAAACAATTCCTCATTGAATTACTATACGAAGTCGTAAGTGCTACGAAACGCGTTGATAAACCAATGACCTGGGATGATTTGCTGGTTTTTGCGGCACGAGCAGGTGAAATGGAAGGAACATTGGTATCAAAAGCATCAAATATGATGAACCGAAGAACAGTTGACGAAGCTGCGGTGCTTGACATGGTGTTCTCATTCCCCGAAAAAATTGCAGAAACACACCATGTTAAAATCATTTATATCATCGACGAATTCCAAGAGATCCTCCAGATTCAGAAAAACATTTTAAGGATTATGCGCTCGATAACAGAAAAACAAAAAAACGTGAATTATTGGGTTTCCGGTTCTGTGTTCACAGTTTTTGAAGAACTCTTCGGATACAAAAACCCGTTTTTCGGACAGTTCAAAAAAATGACATTAACCGGATTCGATCGTGAGAGTAGCCAGGAGTTGATTGATCGGTTGTTGCCTATTCGGCTGGATAGGACACAAAAGAACCTTATTCATGATTTTACTGGCGGTCAACCGTATTATCTCACTGCTATCTGTGAACGAATTATCCAAGAATACGCGATACAAAAAGAAATGAATGGAAATATCGTGAATTATTGTATCCTTCAGGAACTCTTTGGTGAAACCGGGAAGATCAATGAACACTTTGAATATCTCATAGATGTCTCCTTGTCGAAATTTACAAATAAGGATCTCTATAAGAAGACGCTGCTGTACCTTTCTCAACAACCAGACACGCTTTCCGGTGTTTCCCGGTACATGAACATGCCTAGCGGGGAGATGTTCAGCTATATGAAAACACTGTTAAAAACAGATTTAATTTGGCGAGACGGGAACATATACCGGATTCGGGATCCCCTGTTTGAAGGATGGATCAGCAAACTCTATTTTGGATTAGATCGATTAACGCTGCAAGATAAAAAAATTTTTAATACGGTGTTCTCAGAGCTGCAGGAAAAATATGTGAAAGCAACAAGTGAACTTGGGAAAGCAAAAGAGTATGAATTCAAGGTTCGATTGGAGGAACACTTTCACATGATCTTGAACCGATACACAACAGATGATGGACAGATTGAGTTTGATCTCGTTGGAAAGAAAAATAAGGTCATCTATTTGTTTGAGATTAAATGGAGAAACAAACCGATCACTATCAAAGAGATGATTGCGTTTTATGATAAGGTGAACAAAAGTGGTTTTGTTCACCAGAAGAAGAAATTGTTTGTTCTTTCGAAGAGTGGATTTGATATCAAAGCACTTGAACAAGCAAAAAAACAGAAGATCGCTTGTCTGGATGCAGAGATGAACGAGATCCATGGATGATCTTTGTTCTTTTGTTTGTGCACGCAGATATATTTCCAGGATAAAAAAATATACGATATCATAAGTGAAAAAGCAGCATGTTTTATATTGATAAGCACCGAGTTTTGGACGAAGAAACACAGTGTTTTGAACGCAATTGCAATGAGTTTTACCTCCAGGATTTTAAACAACAAATCAAATGACATCTAGATACAATATACCCCGAAAGAGAAAAACCAGGAAGACTGCATGAGTGAAAATACAGGGTGTAAAAGGTGGTTGCATACCCAGGGATTTTGAACGATGATGGGGGAGTTTCAGATGTACCAATGACAAAAACTGGAAACACGATGTCACGAAGACGGGAAACCCAAAGTGACACAAATGGGAAATGCTAAGTGACAAAGATAGGAAATCAAAAGTGATACAGATGGGAATTTCCCAGGTGACACAGATGGGAATTATTTCTTGGAGGACATGCAATCAACGAGGTCGGTTTTAGGTGACACGGTTGGGAAATCTAAAAGTGATACGGATGGGAACACTTTTTCTTCTGGAAAACAAGAGTTAAGAGAGCGTCTGTTTTTTTTGGTCAACGAAGGATGTTTTAGGTGACAGACTTGGGAATTAGCGGGTTTTTGATTCAACACATGGTAATTGAGAACCGATGCGTAACTTCATTGATCGTCATTGTGTGTAGGTGCCGACAACCGCAGTCCCATAATCCGAGTTCCCGTAGTCCTTATACGCAACAACCACATGAGAGCTATCCAATGCAGCATCAGAAATATAATACGTATAGATAGATGCCTCGAATACCGATGCGATCCCGTAACTAATACTACTTCCGGAGACAGTACCGACACGCGCAGTACCATACTGTGAATTCCCGTTATCACAATATGCAACCGCGACATGAGTGCTATCCAGCGCGGTAACAGAAACAAATTGGGTGCTTGCCGCGTTGAACGTGTGCAGAGCACCATAGCTAATACTACTCCCGGAAACGGTGCCGACAACCGACGTTCCATTATTAGGACTGGTATCGTTCCGATACGCGATCACGACATGAGACGTATCCAACGCAGCAACAGAAATATAACTGGTTGCTACTGAGTTGAATGCTGCCTCGCTCCCGAAACTAATACTGTTTCCTGAAACCGTGCCGACAATCACAGCACCATGTTGAGGAGAAGTAATATTGTTATACGCGATGACGACATGGGTAGAATCAAGCATCGTGACAGAAAGGCAGCTGATGCGGGCGAACATAGTCTCACTGCCGAAACTAATACTATTCCCAGAAACCGTTCCGACAATTGCCAAACCATATCCTGTAACATTGATAGAGGCAATGACGATATGCGTACTATCGAGTGCAGCAACAGAAACACCCAAATTTAATAAACTATCTCCGTGAAATACCACTGCATCGCCAAAACTAATACTATTTCCTGTCACTGTCCCAACAATCGCCAAACCGTAATACGGAGAGTCACTGTTCCGATACGCGATGACGACATGGGTGCTATCCAGCGCGGTAACAGACTCCGGGCTTGTAGCCGCGTTGTTGAATACGATCGGTGTTCCGAAACTAATACTATTCTCAGAGATGGTTCCCACAACCGCAGTCCCCTTATTCGAGTTCCCTCCATCTGTATAGACGGCGACAACATGGGTGCTGTCTAATCGAGTAACAAAATTATAATTGGTCGTTGCTGATTCATACACCGTTGCGCTACCGAAACCGATCCCTTCCGTCGTAAGGCTGTAGGTTGTATTTTCCCATAGACTTCCATCGGTCGCGTTCACACTCCAATAGTATTTCGTACCTGGTGATGAGAAGTTCAGGTTGTCCATAGAGTATGTTCCATTGGAAACGCTGGATGTCGTATAGGTGCAGTATAGGGAGTAGATATTGTCTTCTGTTGTTGGGCTCCAGGGATTAGGGAATTCACCGTATTCTATTTCTTGGTATGCACCTCGTGAACATCCAGCCATTGTATCAGAAGCAATGGTTACCCATGCTGTATCTATATTTCCGGCAGCCCAGAGAACAATGTAGTATGCGGTTCCTGCAGTGAGCATTGGCGGGCTGCCGAATGTGAATGAATCCCATCCTGTACTTGATGATTCTTTTACTATTTCTTGGGTATTTGCAAGCAAGGTATTAGTTGAAGCATAATAAAGGGCGCATTTAAGTCCTGCTCGGTCCGGATCCACTACAGAGCAAGAGGTATATGCATAGATATTCGCTGCGGTTCCATTCGCAGGGCAGGTGAAATTGTTCCCTCTCATTACTCCAACACATGGCACTGAATCACTCCCAACACTGGCGTAGCCGAACTGGTTTGTCGCACTGGACCGAACACTGCCAAACTGCTGCCAGGTTCCTGAACTGTTTGACATCCACGTAATATCCAGGGAATCAGCGTTTGCATCCTGAATATTTACTGAAAGCGCTGGATAAAGATTCTGCTCAGCGGCGCCATCACTTGGGTTTGGACCACTGAACTCTGGAGCAACATTCTTGATTTCTTGTGCGCTGAAGCTTGTGAAATTCCTGGTGTCGTTCATGGTGTTGTAGCTTGTATTGATCCAACTGCTATTTCGTACCATGTTTGAAAGGCGGACTTCGTCAATGGTTCCATTGAAGAAGTCAGTGAAGCCACCACCGCCGGCATCGTACCAGGCCCCTATAGCACTCTGTTCTGAACTAGAATAGATATCGAGTGTATTTGAATCAACTAACGTACCATTTATATAACATCTTACAGTATAAAAGTGCGGTGGCGTATTTATTTCGAGCACCACTGCTACATTACTCCATACACCGGAGCTGACATGGGCATTCATCGTTATTTCACCAGGAATATATCCTTCTTTTATCACGATATTTCCTTCATAGATACTTATTGACACTCCACTTGAATCACAAAGACCATGTGAGAGAAGTGTACCTGTAGTAATTTGACTTGGTTTTGTCCAGAAGAAATATGTGTAATTTGTCCCCTGTGAAAAATCTATAGATGCAGAAGAACTTATATTAATATAATCACCTGTTCCGTCTAAACTATACGCCCCATCTATTTTTCCAGAACTGCTCAGTGCAGCATCCCCCTGTTTTGTTCCATCATTATTATTACTCGTCGAATCCAGTATCGGGGAACCGGTTGGATTATTCAGATGTTGCACCATCACATAATTACTATCCCAGACGCCGCTTGGATTTTCCCTATTTGTCGTACATAGGGAGTTGTTGTAGTACATGTAAATCTCCGTATCGGTGGTTGATGACAGTGTTGGTATACGTACCCAGGCAACAAGTTCCCCTGTGCTGCTATCGTATTTTTCGATTTCATGATCCAGTTTATCTCTCCAGGTTCCTGTCGTCCAGTCCACTGAGGTGTTCATGAAGATGATGTCGTTCCCTGTTGGTTGTGCATTGTTTTTCAGATCAGTATCAGATGCGTTGTAAATCAGAACCGGGAAGTTTGTAAGGGTTCCATTCACCAAATTGTGATTAATGGTGATCTTCTTGCGGTACATCCAGGCGGAAAGAATTCCTGTTTCGCTTCCAAATGTTGCGAAGCTTTCAGGGTCGTAGGTGTTTTGATATGCGGTATTAATCCATGATCCAGTGCGCGCGGTGCTGGATATGCGGAGTTCATCAAGATTTCCACTGAGTGATTTTCCTGCGATGAGATTTGGGATTTGTGTTGGATAACTGATGCTACCAGCTGATGCAGTGCTTGCGAGTTCCCCGTCTTTGTAAAGGCTCATGGTTCCTACTGATCCATCGTAGGTGAGAACAACATAATGCCAGTCTGTGTCGATTGATGTCTGAATCATGGTGTTTGACACATATCCACAGAGAACATTCCCGGTGGCATTTATATCAAGAGAATAGGTCGCCCAGGACATATTCAATATCTCCTTGTTGTAGGCGCTAGCATTGGTGGTCGCACTGGTATTCGTCTCAGACCATTGATTCAACGTTGTTGAATCATATGTCCACGTGGTAAACGACCATGCACGGTAGTAGTATTGGACACCAGGAGTCAACCCATCAGAATCTTGACATGAGGTCTCTGTTCCATTGTAGATAAATCTTCCTTGACCCCATGGCCACGATGCAGTGGTGTTGCGTTCGATGTAGGTGGTGTTTGCTCCAGAGCCAGGAGTCCATGAGAGATTAATCCGACTGTTGTCGTATGCTGATGCGGTAAATGTGCTTGGTGGTTGAGGTTTGGTGAGGAAGGTAAAGATGTCGCCGTAGTCATTCCCATGCGAGTTTTCTGCGTAGGCACGATATTGGTACAGCATCCCGCTATCCAGCTCGGTCACATCCTGGGAAAACTCGTCACCCTCTGATTTGGTTTGCGTATCAGTGAAAAGAGAATAGTTCACAGTAAGTTTCGGCTGGTATCCGGTTCCTTGCTCGTTTGCGTACACCGCGACGTACTCGTTTTTATTCTGCATGCCGCTTCCTGGCGAATTCCCATTGATATCCCGGGAGCTCCGCAGGCAGAGTTTCGTCGTCCCACCCATTGTAATCCAGTATAACAACGCATCTGCATTTAATGTGATGGTGTTATATCCGCTGGTGGTAAAACCAGCGGTGTTTATACTTCCGCCATCCCCCGTATAATGGTTCATGTCGTAGTCCCCTGTTTCTAAGGGGTCATGCGGGTAAGTGGATTGCCCGTTCTGGACCGTGATATCAAAATCTGCGGAGGTAGACTGATCGCTTGATCCGTATAGGGCGATGGTTGCATCATTGATCGTGGCAGCAGCAGGGATGGAGCTGCTGTCAAAAAACACGAACCCTCGTCTTATCGTATATGCTGTTAAACTGCTATACGACTGACCGATCTCAAAAGTAGTGGAACTTGCAGTTACGGTCCCGGTCGCCGAGGTTCTGGCGCCTGCATATGTCGCTGAATTCTTGGAGATTCCCCCGTCGCTGCTCGATGTGTAGAAGATATGCGGCTGCATCCTCCAGTATTCAAATTTCACGGAGCATGATTCCCCTCCACTGTAATTGAGATATCCGTTAAGGGTGGCATTGGTTGCTCCTATACCGGTTGTCGTGTTGGTGACGACGATAGGGACACGGCTGATGTCCTGCCAGCGGGTCTCTGTCTGGTTTTTGTTTCCTGCACGATCATTTGCGTACCCGGTGAACGTGTAGTTGCCATCCGGGAGACCGGTGAAGTTATGTTGGTATTGTGTAACAGATGCATTGTAGAGTGCACCGATTTCTGTAGAGTCTAAACTACGACTAAAGATGATGACATCATCAATGGAACCAGTAAAGTAGGAGTTGACACCGTTTTGGTTGACATTCCCAATGGCAGCATCAAGTCCAATCGGCTCACCAACGAACCATTGGAGAGTTGTCGATGCAACAATGCTTCCATCAAAAAATAACAGATAATCCGTAGTGTTTGCCGTGAACACGACATGATGCCACTGGTTGTTGTTTGCATTTACTGATGCAGTAAGATTTTGCCATTCTCCAGACCCAAAATGTCTGCTAGCGGAGATGTTAGAACCACTCGTATATATTTTTAAATAATATTCACCTGTTGTTTGTCCTTCTCCATAGATAGTTCCATTTTCAGTTGTTTTAAACCAAGCAGAGACTGTTACTCTGTTTTCGGGGGCGCTAGTGAGATTGATCGCATCTCCATCGCCATCATAGGTGAACGCTTTACCATAGTATCCATTGTCGGTTTGTACTGCGTCTCCCTCTTTAGTTCCATGATTTTCATATCCGCTGATATCCTGAGGGTTTCCACTGCCGTCGACATCATCCATCCGCATCCAGAAGCGAAGATCATCGTTAAAACTAGTAAATACATAATGCTGATTTGCATCACTTGATGAGATACTCACATTGATATAATCTCGCCCATGCGTGGAGCCGTTTGCTGGGGTTGGATCAACAAACTGGATGGCTGGTGCTATAGTATCCACGGTAACATTCCGCGTCTCAGTCTGATTTTTATTCCCCGCACGATCAACTGCGTATCCGGTAAGGTTGTGTGTTCCATCAGATAGACCTGTGAAGTTATGCTGGTATTGCGTAGCTGAGGCATTATAGAGGGATTGAATTTCTGACGAATTTAAAGCACGATTAAAGATAAAGGCTTCGTCAATGATTCCATTGAAATAGTTCATATCTTTATCGCCCTTTCGTCCTATGTTCAGATTCCCATCTTCCGACTCTATTAAACATTCACCTGATTTTTGCTCTGTTCCGTTAATATAAATATACCCAGTATCACCATGCGTAACGCCAACAATGTGATAATATATTCCTGTTGAAAGCGTCATATCTGAGAGTACATAACTATCACCAGTACCAAAAGCAACTTGATCTGTACCCATAAGATATAAGCCAGCCCAAGGATTTCCACCGTTAGTACTCGGCGCTTGTATTGCTATTGCTTGATACTCACCATTTACTAAAGGTTTTATCCAAACACTTATGCTGAAATCTTGTGTTGCATCAAAAATATCACCAACACTGATGTAATCCCCATCTCCATCAAAACTGAATCCTTTCCCAAAGTATCCATTATCGGTTTGCTCTGCATCTCCCTGTCGTAACCCATTGTTGCTATAGCTGCTTTCATCAACAACCGTAATGTTTGTGACACTCCATTTCATTTTATCTTCGTAAAAATATGGGTACCCGTAGCCTGGTTCTCCTTTCAGAATAAATATCATGGAAACTGTGGAACCTGCATTGCCGATACAATCTGAAGGGATAGAAACGTTATGATATCCAGCGGTAAAGAATTCTTCTAAAAAATCATACGAACCAGTATTTTGGTTTTTACACCAGACTTCAATACCGTAATCATCACTGACATCAACTTTATATTCATCGGTTGCACCGGTAACACCAGACGGAACAGTATAATTTATATAAATGATAGAATTATAATCCATCGCATCAGCATATGTATCCCAGTTTTCATCATAGGCATTCGCTAGATTCTCAAATTGATCTGGGTTACCACCTGCGGAATCCTCAGTATCATCTGAAATCACCCCAGATTCACTGGTTGTGGTATCCATCCGCATCCACAGCACATTGGATTTATTGAAATCAAGAAAACTGTAGTGCTGATTTGTATCACTTGATGAAAGGCTGACGTTCACCCAGGTGCTGTTTCGATACGTATCATTGTCTGGAGTTGGTGACACAAACTGAATCGTTGGTGTCACGGTGTCGATGGTTACATTTCTTATCTCGGTTGTGTTTTCATTCCCCGCGGTATCAATCGCATGGGCATAATAGGGGTATTTTCCATCAGATAGTCCGGTAAAGTTATGATACAGTTGATTTGCTGATGAATTATAGGATGCGTTGATCTCCTCCCAAGTGAGAACACGGTTCCATATCTGAGGTTCATCAATGATACCGGGAAAATAATCTATACCCCACATAGCTGTATCGTAGCCTCGCCCGATGAATACTGGATTGGTTGTATCATCAGTGAACGTAAGTGAATTACTTGATGCATCAAGCGCTCCGTCAATATAGATTTTCGCCAAACCGTTGGCATAGGTGATCGCCACGAAATACCATGTGTTTGATGCAATACCGTTATTTCCCCAGATTCCCTCATCATCTTTGTTATTTGAAAAACAAATGCCGCCCCCATCAATATCACACATGATTGAATAACCAACACCATCACCAGTCCCACTGCATTTTCCCATGATGCCATGAAAACCCACCATACCTGCTGGGTAAATCCACATCGTCCACGTGTAATTCTCTGATGCATCAAAATCAATGCTGTTCACATCAGCAACCTCAAGATAATCACTGGATCCATCGAAATCAAAGGCGTTACCGAATTTTCCTGATGTTGCATCCCCTGTCTGTAATCCGCCTTTGAAGGTGGCGAAGTTGTTGTATGTTGAATTATCGTATACACCCGTGGCATTATGCCATTGCATTGACCAATATCCAAGAAGGCTATTATCCCAATTGAGGAAACTTGATGTTGTGCTTGCATCGCTTGTTGAAACGTTGACGTACACCCAGGTGCTGTTCCGATGGGTATCGTTCGCAGGTGTTGGATCGATGAATTGGATGGTTGGTTTATTTGATGATGTGTTCTTGTTGGTGCTGGCGTTCGCATCAGACCATTGTGTTAACCCTGCCCAGGTGGTGTAGCTCCATGCTTGGTAGTAGATTGTCTGGTTTTCTGTAAGCCCGGTATGGGAGTACGTGGTACCTGTACTGTTGTTCAGGAATGTTCCTTGTCCCATTGCCCAGCTGCTGCTCGTTGTATTATATTCAATGTACGTTTTGTTTGCACCGGTTCCCGCTGTGGTCCAGTTGAGATCAATCCGCGTCTCATTATATGCAGTTGCGGTAAAACCAGTAGGCGCATTCGGTTTCGTCAAAAACGTTTGTTCATTTGATGTGCCGTTGAACCCACCGCTATTTGATCCCCAGGCTTTGAAATAATACAACTGACCAGGGGTGAGTGAGCTTGCATTATAGCTGAATGTGCTCCCGGATGTCACTGTGCCAACACTCTGGTTATGGGATGTCCCACCTGATGTTGTGTCATAGTAGAATCCACAGGTAGTTGTCCCCCCACCATCACTACTAAGATACCCATTCAAGGTTGCGTTAATGTTTTGAATACCGGTTGATGCGTTGGTGGTAATGGTTGGGGGAGTAGAAGCAGTATAATGACAAATCGCATCAGCAGAACCGGGAGCAGATTCATCGGTACTGCCTGACTTCTTTCCGATGCTATAAAATTCGTAATACCCGGTGCTGTTCGGAAAGTCGAAATTCCAGCTCCAGGGGCTTGCGGCATCAGGGTTATCTGCGTTGCTCCAGTTTCGCCAGCCGCCGGTGTATTGTTCTTGATTTCCGGTGGTTGAAAATGTCGATGGACTATTGATTGTATTATATGTTGTTGCTATCCATCCAGCACTTCTAGCAATGTTTGAAAGACGTACTTCGTCTTCAGTTCCCCAAAAATTCTTAGAAGCTTCAAAAGTTTCCATTCCAATCTTTGCAGTAGAGAGACTGGTGAGGATATCCCCAGTAGCAGCCTCCGACTGGTTTTCCCCGCCAGGACTCGCTTGATCCATAGTTCCATTAGAATAAAAGTGCATCGTTTCGCCATCATATGTACTTACTGCGTAATATATTGTATTGTTAACAAAATAATGTGTATCTCCGCAGTATAATTGATATGTGCCACTCGCAGTACTAACCTTTGTCCGCAGACGTCCCTTACTATTGTATTCTATAATATATCTCGGACCATAAGTACCAGTATTGTCTTTAGCAATAGGAGTCTGATAGTTATGCCATGATGGTACGTTAAACCATACTTCCATTGTAACTTTCGTGAGATTTAAATACCCTAAGTTGACTCCGTCGTCGGCTCCATCAAAACTATACGAATTACCTAAAATACCTGAGGTATTCCAATGGTCAGTTTGATACAACGTACCATTTGTAACGTAATTGCTATCTTTCACTGCTGAACCACTGCCCTCACCGAAATGATAGACACCAACATAACCATCATCCCAAGTTCCTGGAATGTTTTGCTGACTACTGCACGTTGAATTTCCGTAGTACATCCATATCAAAGTATCTGCCGTACTACTCAGACTGGTAACATTTATCCACGAAATAAGTTTTCCAGTTGCACTTGTATAATTCTCTATTTCATGGTTTAGTTTGGTAGTATTGTCACTGTAAAGGATGAAACAAATATCATTTCCGCTGGATTGTGCATAAGCAGAAAGATTGCTATCTGAAGTCTCGGCATAGAGAATTGGAAAATTGGTTAGGGTTTCAGCTACTTTCGTATGGTCAATTGTGATCAGTTTTCGATAGCTCCATCCAGTGTTCCACCAGTTTGAACTCATTCCAGTCCAGCTGCTGTTATCAGTGCTATATCGATAGCATAAGGTGACATTGCTTAACGAGGTGTCCCCTGTTGCTGTAAGGGCAAGTGGATTGGTGGATTGTTGGTAGGGTGAAATGGCGTTGACCGATGTGCTAATCAGTGTGGTGGTAAACCAATAGATACCTGATATGTTCGTGTCTTTGTTATCAGTAACACTGACGTTCCAGTAGTAGGTGACGCTGTAGTTGCTGAAGTTGCTGTTCGTCATCCGGTAGGTACCATTGACACAGGATGAATTCTGTCCAAAAGCAACCCAGGAACCAGAGGAGTTGCTGTACCAGGTGATCGTCATTGTGTCCCCGTTGTAATCGTTGACCGTGATGTTCACCCAGGGAAGAACGCTGACGCCGGTGCTCCCGTTTGAAGGACCTGGATTAGTGATTTCTGGTAACGCATTCGTGGTATTACTCGCACTAGCATTCGCATCAGACCATTGGATGAGCCCTGCCCAGGTTGTATAACTCCATGCTTGGTAGTAGTAGGTAGTGTTGGCTGATAAGCTGGTGTTCTCGTAGTTTGTTCCTGTGTTGTTATACACGTAGGTTCCTGAACCAAATGCCCAGCTTGAGGTCGTGTTGCGTTCGATATATGTTTTATTCGCTCCGGTTCCATTGGTCCAAGAAAGATAAATCATCGTTGAACTATTTGATCGTGCGGTGAAATTAGTGGTCGCATTCGGTTTCGTCAGAAACACCAACTCGTTTGATGTGCCGTTGAATCCACCGCTGTTACTTGCCCATGCTTTAAAGTAGTATAGTTGACCTGCAAGCAAGGATGCATTGTAACTGAATGTGCTTCCCTGAGAAACCGTGCCGATACTCTGATTATGTGTTGTACCACCTAAAGTCGTATCATAATAAAACCCACAAGTAGTAGTCGCAGTTCCATCACTACTTAAATACCCATTCAACGTCGCATTCACATTTTTGACACCGGTGGATGCGTTGGTGGTAACAGTTGGTAGGACAACAGCGTTCACCGTGAAGTTCCCGTAAATATAGTCATACTTTTTTATCCACCAATCTCGATTGGAAGAGCCGCTAATCAAATTAGTCCCATACCCACCGACATATATGCTTTTATTAGAATCAACCGCAACAGTATATGCAATATCATTCCCTGAGGTATAATAACTTTTATTCCAATTTGTCTTGTCTTCGGTTCCATCTGCAGAAAACTTTTTTATCCACCAATCATAACTAGATCCCCATAGATAAATGTCGCCGAAGAGATATTCTGCATATCCGACAACATAGACATTTCCGTTGAAATCAACAGCGACACTATAGGCGACTTCGGTACCATACGAACCATCGTCATATTGTTTATTCCAGTTTGTGGTATCTTCAACTCCATTTGATGAATATTTCTTGATCCACCAATCATAACTTGAACCTGTATCCGGATCGACTAAACCGTTTCCTCTTCCGACAACATAAACGTTTCCATTCGAATCAACGGTAAGCGCATACGCGTTATCAGTGCTGTCGGATGGGTCGTTGGCGCTTTTATTCCAATTCACTGTATCCTCAACACCAGCAGACGAGAATTTTTTGATCCACCAATCAGTCCCAGATGAACCGCTGGCGACATTTATTGCATATCCTGCAACATAGACATTGTTTCCACTGGAATCAAGCGCAACAGAATACGCATAATCTGCTCCAGTGCTACTCCCACCGTTAAACGATTTATTCCAATTCACTGTATCCTCAACACCAGCTGACGAAAATTTCTTTATCCACCAATCATAGCTAGATGAACCGCTGACAAGATTCACTCCACTGCCTACAGCATACACGTTCCCACTCGAATCAACTACTATCGATCGTATTGCATCAGAACCAGTGCTACTCCCACCGTTAAACGATTTATTCCAATTTGCTGTATCCTCAACACCAGCTGACGAAAATTTCTTTATCCACCAATCATTCCCTGATGAACCGCTGATAAGATTTACTCCAATGCCTGCAACATACACGTTCCCATTTGAATCAATTGCAACAGAATACGCATAATCTGCTCCAGTGCTACTATTACCGTTAAACGATTTATTCCAATTCACTGTATCCTCAACACCAGCTGACGAAAATTTCTTTATCCACCAATCATAGCCGGATGAACCGCTCACTAAATTAAGTCCACTCCCCACAACATACACGTTTCCATTTGAATCAACAGCGATAGCTCGTGCATCATCAGCTCCAGTGCTACTATTACCATTAAACGTTTTATTCCATGCGGTCGTATTTTCTTGGGTATAGCTCCAGTCACCTCGGTTATCATATGCTTTTGCGTACCACGTCAACGAACTACCTGCAGCCATCGTCGCAGTAATCTGCTGTGGTTGGCTCGTGATCGTCACATTCGACGAGTTTGCGATGCAACTTGTTCGATTCGTATACGTCGCATTCGTAAGATTACTGATACTATTTGCAATGAGCAACACAACCGTATCCCCAATGGTTGCGTTCACCCATGCGGTATATGTCACGGTATTTCCATTGTTATAAACACCTTGATCTGTTGAGCAATTTAAAAGATCTAATTTAAATGTGGTATTGTATGTGGTTGATCCTGTATCAGACCATTGGTTCAACCCATCCCATTCTGTATAACTCCATGCCTTGTAATAGTAGGTGGTATTTGCTCTGAGATTTGTATGCGAAAACGATGCGTCAGTTCCATTATAAATCGGATACCCATCTTCAAAATTCCACTCTGTTAAAAACTCTGAAGACCAGCCGTATTCAATATAGGTGTAGTTTGCCCCAGACCCAGTTGTCGTCCACGTCAGATTAATCTGTGTTGTGTTATACGCAGTTGCAGTAAACCCTATCGTTGCATTCGGTTTTGTGAGAAACGTCAGTTCATTTGCGGTGCCGTTGAATCCTACGCTGTTGGATGCCCATGTCTTAAAATAGTACAACTGACCAGGGGTAAGACCACTTGCATTATAACTGAATGTACTTCCTGAAGCAACCGTACCAACGCTTTGATTATGCGATGTTCCACCTGAAACAGTATCGTAATAGAACCCGCAGGTGGCTGCTACATTTCCGTCACTACTAAGATATCCCCACAGGGTTGCATTAACATTTTGGACACCGGTAGACGCATTCGTGGTCACAACCGGTGTAGCCGATTCAATGGTGACGTATCGCGTCTCGGTCTGGTTTTTATTCCCAGCGCGATCAACCGCATACCCGGTGAAGTTATAGGTCGCATTGGTAAGACCTGTGAAGTTATGGTTATATTGATACGTTGAAGCGTTGTAGAGAGATTGGATTTCTGCTGTTGAAAGACTTCTGTTAAAAACCAGGATTTCGTCGATGGAACCATTTGTATTATAATAATTAGAAATTGATACCCAACAGCCGATTCTCATTGTTCCTCCAACATTTGTTGTCGGACTGACTGCACTCGCGTTTTTCAACACCCCGTCAATATAGAGAATTATCGCTGTTGCATTTCTCACACCCGTAATCATATGCCAGTTATTATCACCAAGAATTGAGGGATTATCACCTGCCGATTGAAATGCTGCGCCACTTCTTGCACTAAACTCTACAGCACTTCCATCTGAAGAAACGACGAGATATCCATCTCCACCTGACACATTTGGTTGTAATCCTGAAAAAAGAGAATGATACGTTGAATCAGCACTCCCACCAGAGGGCCCTGCACGTTTGAACCACATCGAAGCAGTAAATTGATCTTCTAATTGCAGATCTGGGACGCTGATATAATCCCCGTTTCCATCAAAGCTGAATCCCTTTCCATAATATCCACTGTTTGTCTGTGCAGCGTTTCCTTGTTTTGTCCCATGATTCCCGTAACCACTGATATCTTGTGGGTTTCCACTGCTGTCGACGTCATCCATCCGCCACCAGCCCACAAGTGATCTGTTGAAATCAAGGAAACTGTAATGTTGATTCGTATCAGAAGACGACAGGCTGACGTTTATGTAGGTGTTTGATTGTGCAGTGTTGTTCGCTGGTGTCGGTGGTGTGACGAACTGAACAGACGGCAGAACCGTATCAACCGTTACATTTCGCGTCTCCGTCTGGTTTTTGTTTCCTGCACGATCAACTGCATATCCGGTGAAGTTGTGTGCTCCATCAGGAAGACTAGTAAAATTATGGTTATATTGATACGTAGAAGCGTTGTATAACGATTGAATTTCTCCAGCAGACAAAGAACGGTTAAAGATGAGAACATCATCAATGGTACCATCAAAAGATCTATCCAAATCACCCCAATCTCCTATCAGAATTGGCTGACTGTTTGTCCGAAACCCAGGCCAAGGTTCCCCAAAATAATCTACGATATCAAGAGTACTATCCACAGTGCCATTAATATAGAGATACATAAATGTGGACTTAACAGTTACTACAACATGATACCAGGTATTATCCATTAGCATTGTATTACCACAAAAATATCCAGTAATATCATCATCATGATAATAGTAAAAAGTGAGAATTCCATCGCCACCACAATCATACGGATTAATTTCTAAAAGCCAGGTATTATCAGCAGGCGCTGTTTTTGTAACAATGACCTGTCTTTTCGTAGGATCGTTGGTTTTTATCCATGCAGATATAGTAATTTCATTAACAAGATTTACACCTGTTGAACTTGTTAGATTTATATAATCCTTATCCCCATCGAAACTGAATCCTTTCCCAAAATATCCACTGCTGGTTTGTGCTGCGTTTCCTTGTTTTATTCCATTGTTTCCATAGCCACTGATATCCTGCGGATCACCAGTTCCATTCACATCATCCATCCGCATCCACAACTTGCAACTACGATTAAAATCAGTGAACGCATAATGTTGACTGGCATCAGATGTGGAGAGACTGACATTGATCCAGGTTTGGTTCCGATGCGTGTCGTTCGCAGGTGTTGGATCGATGAATTGGATGGCTGGTTTAATTGATGATGTGTTTTTGTTGGTGCTGGCGTTTGCATCAGACCATTGGATGAGTCCAGCCCAGGTGGTGTAGCTCCATGCTTCGTAATAGTACGTCACGTTTTCTGAAAGCCCGGTGTGGGAGCACAATGGTACGCTGTCGTTGTACACAAACAATCCTGATCCCAGCGGCCAACTGCTGCTGGTGGTACTGTATTCGATGTAGGTTTTGTTCAACCCGGTTCCATTCGTCCAACTCAAATCAATCCTGGTTTCATTATATGCGGTCGCAGTAAAACTTGTCGATGCATTTGGTTTCGTGAGAAACGTCATTTCATTTGATGTGCCGTTGAACCCTGCAGAGTTGTTTGCCCATGCCTTGAAATAATACAACTGACCAGGGGTAAGTGAGCTTGCATTGTAGCTGAATGTAGTAGCGTTTGATACAGTTCCTACGCTTTGGTTATGACTTGTGCCTCCGCTGGTGGTATCGTACCAGAGCCCACAAGTGGTGGTTGCACTCCCGTCGCTACCGAGATACCCATTCAACGTTGCATTCACATTTAGTACACCGGTTGACGTATTTGTTGTCACCGTAGGAAGCGTGGGAGAGGCTGCGGTTGTAAAGTGGTACACAGGGCTCGTGTTTGTCGAATATCCATCGGTGACATTCACACGCCAATAATATGTCGTGCTTGTTGAGGAAAAGTTCATGTTGTCCATGGAGTAGGTCCCGTTGGAGAGAGAAGAGGTTGTATACGTGCAATAAAGGGAATACACTTTATCGTCTGTGGTTGGACTCCAAGTATTCGGAAAACTCCCGTAGGTTTGGGATTGGTATGCGCCTCGTGAACTCCCCGAGAGCGTATTATAACACAAATCTGCAAAGTTACCTGAACTAGCAGAGGTGTTTGCCCAGACACATAAATAGTAATTCGTTCCTGCTGTAACCGCAGGCGGGCTACTAAAGGTAAAAT
The DNA here is from genome assembly GCA_903930505.1 of Methanobacteriota archaeon. The sequence continues at coordinate 3,760 of CAIYYQ010000435.1, read as the reverse complement.
CTTGCCAAGTAGGTTCCAGCAGTTGCCAGCCAACAGATATCTCTTGCGTGGCAGCAACCAATGTATTGTCTGATGCACGGTAAATCGCACCCTTTATTGTTAAAGGTTTTCCCATTTCGGCACCGTAATTTAAATACGCATATATTGTATCGACGATGCCATTTGCTGGGCAGGTGAAGCGACTCCCTCGGATCGTCTGATTGAGATCAATCCAGCTGCTACCAGCAGTGTCATATCCAAACTGGTTCGTCGCACTCGAGGAAATGCTTCCGAACTGTTGCCAACTCCCTGAGCTGTTTGACATCCAAGTGATGTTCATCGGGTCGCCGTTGAGGTCGTTTATCGTGATGTTGACGCTTGAAAACGGAGTAACCCCGGTAGATGCATTTTCTGGGTGTGGTGCTGAGATGGTTGGGGCGTCGTTGAATGTGAGATCTGCGCTGTGAGCATACATTACACGGTAAGGGTAAGGGTAACCGCCATTACCGTCTATGTAAATCATTCCGAATCCTGTTTTCGGTTTACCTGTTTTTGCATTGTTTACCACTGGATAATTTGCATCAATAAAATTTGGTATCCACCCGTTTGTTTTCGTGAGGTTTATCGGAGCAAGCCAGGATGTCGTATAGTTCGAATATTTCACTTCTGCATCACCTGAATCGTCTCCCTCCCACGCCACGTGTATCACCTGATCCTGGCTGACCGCGACGGATGGAGAATATTGACCTCCATCAGGATGATTTGTTATGTTGATTGGTGCGGTCCACGAGGAACCTGTGTATTCCATAAATCGAATATTCAAATCGGATTCACTCGAAGGAATGCCATCCCAGACAACGTACACATTGGCCCCATTGGTTGTAATACACGGATTCTCTTGAGTACATCCATTTACCCGGTCGCTGTTCGTCAGATTGGTCGGTGCGGTCCAGCCTCCCCCTGTGTATTCGCTATACCGTATCTCTGTAATGGTAGTTGCATCTATTGCTCCCAACCAGACAACGTGAACATTGTTCGAAGAATCAACTGCAATAGATGGAAGACTTTGACCATACGTGGAATCAGTGGAGATATTCCCTGGTGCGCTCCAGCTTGATCCATCGTATCTGCAGTACCTGACATTATTAACGCCGCCGCTTGTTATTGATCCATGCCACACCACATAGATGTTGTTGTTCGAATCGACAGCGATAGACGGGTAACTATGATAAAGCGCTTCCGCGGTGATATTAACGGGGTCACTCCAGGTTCCTGTGGACGCCGTGTACTTCATGTACCGGATTTGATATCTGCTACTGGTATGATACGCGGTGTTGTATCCGCTCCATACGATATGGAGATTCCCAAGATTATCAGAGGCAATGGAAGGATAAACCTGAGCATATTGCATCGTAAATTGACTGGTTGTCCATGTCGTCCCGTTATCAGTTGACTGTCCGAGAAAAATTTGAGATGTGGATGACACAGATTTTGTATAAACGACATAGAGTGTTCCATTCGGTGAACGGATGATTTTCCGTTGACAAGGATAATATAAAGATACGTCAGAATCACTGGTATCCACGGTAACGATCGGAATCACCTTGGTCGTAAAATGGAACATATCGCTCGTGTTCGTCGTATTGCCATCGGTGACCGTCACATTCCAATAATACGTCTGATCACAAAAGCTGAGGTTACTGTTGGTTTGATAGTAGGTGCCGTTTGCAACCGAAGTGTTCTGACCAAACTGAACCCAGGAGCCGCTGCTGTTGCTTCGCCAGGTGATCGTCATCGGGTCACCATTTTGATCGCTGACTGTGATGTTCAATGTGGGAATAGGCGGAATAGAAGTGCTTTCATTACTCGGATAAGGACTAGTGATTGTTGGTGCGTATTCCCATGAGAGGTCACTGCTTGAATAAAACTGAATAGTCGTTCCGTTCATATAGATGAGCGCGTATCCGGTTCGTGGGTAACTTGGTCTGGTATGATTAACAATTGGATTTGCACTGCAGATAAGATTTGGTCTGTGGTGAGTAGCGCTATTTGAAGTGAGATTCTGAGGGCTGCTCCAGGTTTGGGTGCTTGCGGTATAGATGAGATATCGAATTTGATAATATGTAACGGTTGCTATTCCCTCCCAGAATATATAGCGGTTTCCTTGCTCATCAAAAGCAAGGGAAGAATAATAATTATTTACACCCGCTTCGTTGACCGTGAAATTTGTTATAGTCCAGGTTGTTCCCCCATTTGATGAGTTCAGATATCGTATGTACATATAACTGTTATCATCATATGAATCGCATGAGATGTGGATGCCGTCGTTCTTATCAACCGCAATACAAGGGTTTTCATCATATATTGATACCCCATCTATAAGCCCATCCGTAAGACTTTGAATTGAACTCCACTGGCCGTTGCTATAATTCGCATAGCAAATCACAGAATACCCCAGATCCATCCATGCGAGATGGAATCGCCCATCAGAACTTGAGGCAATAGAAGGATACTCATCATATTCAGCTACTGCGGTTATGGTTTGTGGCGATGACCAACTCGAGCTATTGAAAAACGAACATTGTAAATAATCATAAGCCCCAGCCGTATAATACCACGCAACACATAATGCATTTGATGCATTCACAGCAATAACAGGCCTGATTCGATGCCAAACTTCATACGTCGTGATATTCTGTATCGCACTCCAGACCCCATTGGTACAATTCATATACCGTATCTCCTCAACCGCTGCAGGGGAAGGGATTTGACCTTCAAAAACCACATGAAGAACGTTGTTGGTATCGACAGCAATCGCAGGGTAGGTGTATGCATAGGTACTATCAGAAGTGAGTATTGTTTCTGTCCATGTCTGACCATTGTCCGTGGAGTTTGCATACATGATGTTGCTTTTTCCGTTGTATGTTCGATAGTACACACAATGAAGGATGCCGTCAGAAGTACGGACAAGTTTTCGCTGACAATTGTTAGACAAACCCGTAGCGGAAGCACTTGATTTCACGGTATACTCAGGATCGAAAACAACATGCTCATTTGTTTCTACCGCGGTTTTTTCAACATAAAAACAAAAATGATTTTCTTTGTTGATTTCATGATGAAGCAAAAGAGCTGGGTCTTGTGCAAGATCAGAATAATCAAAAACAAGAGAAGAATCATTAAAATCAAGAGAAACACGATGCAGTGGTTTTTGCACGGTGATGAAATCAACAGGTTTGTTGATTTCTAAAACTGCACGATAGGTTCCAGAGCGAGAGGCAACAAAATCAAGGGATTCTTTTATGGTATCTTGCGTGACATCCTTGATAGTCACATCTAAGGATTCCCCTGTATCAACCCACACTCCAGATTCCCGATATTCAAGATGCCAAAAGCGAAACGACGCAACGATTGATTTAATATCATTTGTTGTCTGTATTGATTGATTGTTTTTTTGTATATCGTTTTGTGAAAGCTCTGATGAAAACACCGTGGTTTCTTTTCCACCAAAACTCATCGTAGCATTTTCATGAGAAAGAGAAACCTTAGAAGAATCCGATTTTCCAAAAAGAACATCTAATAAATGAGAGAAAATCGAATACGGGTTCCACCAATCAACAGAGCTGCCGCTGTCTTTTTTGTTCTCCAGCGGAATACTCTGCACAGGGGATCCCGTATATTCTTTCTGTGTATACCTAAGCATTGGCTGATGCGTTAAAGAAGAACTCATCGTCGCTGTTTCTTTGCCATCAGAAAGTTTATATATTTCCACATCTTTGTGTTT
>CAIYYQ010000434.1 GCA_903930505.1 Methanobacteriota archaeon | reverse complement strand
TGAGGTGATCGCAAAAAAACTTCGATGGAATGCAGATTACGGGTTTTTTAGCGATGTTGTAAAGAATAAAACAGTAGTTGATTGTCAACTCGTGAAAGATGCGCATACACTGTTGCAGATTGTAGAGGAAGCATATTTGTTCATCTATGAATTAGAAATGAGAACAACCTATGAGACCTCCGCTGAATTTGGGACTTTTTATGAGGATTTGGAAAATTGGATAACGAAAGCCGAGCATATCGATGAAGTCCATGGAGAACTCGAATTTATCGTGAAGAATTATTTTCGAAATCTCGTACGTCATATGAACAATATTCTTTCATGTTGTTTATCAAATATCGGAAAAAAAATAAAAGAAGACAAAGATAAACAATGGATATTTGATCATGAATTAGCAAATGCAAGAGACGAATTCGAAGTCGTCCATCATCAACTTTTATATCTTATACGAAAAAATCTCGTATAATTTTTCTCTTTTTTATCGAGGAGAATTAATCTTCATCAAAAACATCTTAAGGTATCTAGCAAATAAATCATTTTAAAAATGCTCACTTACCTTTTCATTCCGTTTATTTTCCAGATACGATACCATTTCTTCGAATCGTATGATACGCGTTGGATTTTCATCGAGAAGCTTCTTAAGATGTAATGATCGCTTTATGTCGTTTTTAAAGTGAGGATTGCTTCTTGCTTTTCGTTTATTTTCTTCTATCAGCGTCTCTACACAACCATCATATCCTCTCATAAGATCTATCAATGTAATGACCCATCCATAAAGCTCATCCCATTCTTCTTCTGTGAATGACGATTCCAATTGCTCTTTATACAGAATTCCATCTAGATGCAAATCCAGCAATCTCAGAAACTTATCAAAGAGACCCGTATTCATTTCTATATCTCCATTCAATCATCTTTTTAATGAAAGCAAAGTATTTAGAGGTTTCATAGGGAGAAATGCAATTCTTTTTTGTTTCTGATCCTGAACCATTCCAGTTTAATCGCTCTCATCTTTCAGATGTATAACTGCTCATTGTTTATAAAAAATACGATGAAAAAAATGCTAATCGCAGGGTTTCTGGTTAGAACTTTCCAGAGACAGTGATTTGCTTAGTTGAATACAATAGAACTACTCCTTCTTTGTTTTAAACTCAGTATAACCACAACTTCCACAACTCAAGCGATTCTTATGCTCCCCAAGAAACACACCATCACCACACTTCGGACAGGTTCTGCGTACACGAACAATCTTATTGCCTTCAACTTTATAGACTTCTCTTTTCTGCATACCTTATTCCTTCTTCTCTGCAGCAGCTGGCTGCTCTGCTTTCTTTGCTTCCGGTTTCTTTTGCTCAGGTTTTACTTCCTCAGGCTGTTGTTTTTTCGCAGTCCCCTCAGATCCAGGTTTCTGCCCAACTTTCTCTTTTTTCTTCTCTGCTTTCTTCATGGGGAGGTTATTGCGTTTTAACAGATGATTTCGTTCCTCTGCCTTGGTTTTCTCTGCAGACGAATAAACCTTTGCATACCCCTTGGTTTTTTGAATACCAAAATCCGAAGTCATATGATCAATAATAATGTTTTCCTTTCCAACCCCAAGTTTCCCAGCGAGTTCACCACGGATGATCTCACGACGAGGAGTACTCTCACCAGTATGACGTATCACAAAGTATACTTCAGTTCTGTTCAACAATGGGTTGTTTTTCTTAGATTCAATTTCAATTTCCATAGCAATCACATTCTATCCAGTATGGTTTTAACCTTTGTTTTATTCTCAGCGGTTGCCTTCACAACCACGACCCCTTTATTCGGCAATCCATATATTACTGTTACGTCTGATGACGCCAAGTATATCGCAGCAAGAGACGCAAGGTCTTCTTCACCGTCAACTTCAATACAGAACGGCCCCTTTTCCCTGTTATGATAGCAGGTTTCAATGATATCCCAAAGTTCGTCAGAGATGCATTCCGAAGGGTTTTTCACCCGGATGTGGGTTGCTTCGAACCCTCGGATGGTTTTTTCTATTTCTTGAGAGTAGGGATTTCGTTCAATGATGAAATCAACGATACCGATGAGCGGATGGATCGTATTTCGTAACAACGTATAGGTGACACGATCACCAACGGAAACAATCGCATGTTCTCCCTTGAGCAACCGAAGAAGCTCAGAGTCGTTTCGTGCGAGGCTGCCGATAGGTTCTTTTACCGTGTCCCGGAGTTCAATTGGTAACCTGCGCATAAACCCGTTTACATGACTTTTAAGGCGTACGTCCCAGCTTTAGTGATATTCATCTTTTTTGCAATCTGTGAACGCGCAGGGTCACGGATGATAATATACCCGGTCCAACGTTTCGCAGTTGGAAGTGAACAATTTG
>CAIYYQ010000433.1 GCA_903930505.1 Methanobacteriota archaeon | reverse complement strand
TCAGGTTTCTGAATGTCACTGAATATCCGTTAGGATAAATTGAGAGACATTTTGATGATGCTCCAGCAGCGCAATAAAAAGTATTTTCTTTTATGATGAGGTTATCAAGTGTGCATCCGCTACGTGATGGGTAGAATTTCATTGCTGAATGCTCAGATGAGGTTGTTGACTCGTTGAAGATGTTATTGTAGATGCTGACGTTGTTCACATTGCTTGTTCCACCACCGCTTGCTGTCTCTGGGTTCCATATGATGTCGGTGACGGATGTCCCTGAGTTCCCCCAGAACAGGTTGTTGTAGACGTAGATGTGATCTGTTACTCTGTTTGTCGGATCATATGATGCATCAAACTTCATAGTGAAGTAATTAATGTTTCTGAAACTGTTATGATGGATATAAGCATACTTTACTCCTCCGCTGATATGGAGGAATTGTTTCGTGAACCAGATGATAGTATTGTTCTCGAAGTTGAAGTTCATACATCCCCGTACATCAAAACATTCATCCATTGTTGATGAGCTTTGAACATGAACGAATGTGCAGTTGTTGAAGTTGAAATAATGGATGTACTTCGATGTTGGTGTATTGTCTGAGTCGGCATCGACCACACGATCATTGATGACATTGAACGAGCAATGCGATATCGTGATGTTATCGTTTGCTTGAGATGTTGATGCACCGAGAAGCATACATTCATAGGGGGTGCTTGCCCCGTTCACATTCTCAAACGTGATACCATAGATAAGGATATCATGGTAGTAGTTCGTTCCACTAAAGAAGTTAAAGAACCCACCTGGGCTTGTCGGTACTGAATATCCTGATGCATCAATGGTGACGGTTTCTCCAGTATAATTCCTGATAGTGAACGGGTATCCTGTTGTCCCTGAATGGTTTACTATAAGATACTGTGTCGTTGTTCCAAGGTCGGTATATGTTCCCCCACGCATGTAAATAGTACTGCTTGTTGTCGCTTTCGCTAATGCCTTATGGAGTGTCTTGAAAGGATGACTAATATCTCCTGCTGTCGATCCTGTATAACTATCACTCCCTGTTGTAGAAACAAAAACTGCTGACGCGACAAGAACAGTAGTGAAATGATAAATCGCTGATGTATTTGTATGCCCATCATATGCCGTTACTTTCCACCAGTAGGTAGTACCGATAGTAGTAACATATGATGCATTCACATCTCGTACTGTCGTATTCGCAGCAACACTATTGTTCTGCTGTGCTTTTACCCAAGAGCCTGTCTTATTATTCCAGAAACACACTGTTGTTGCATTTCCATCAGCATCGCTTACTGTAATGTTTGTTTTGCAATAAAGAGGATTCCATGTGCTAGCGTTTACTGGACTTGGATTACTGAAAACTGGGGCACGATTTGACCAAGGTAACGGTGCATTCCATTTCGTGGTGAACCAGTTTGTCTTATTGGTGTAACCGCCACGTCCATCAGAAACATTCACACCCCAAACATACATGCTACTTCGTGCATTGAACCCTGAATAAGTCTGACGTTTTGTGCCATTTAAAAAACTACTATTAGAACCTACATTATGCATGTTCCCTGAGTAATAATCAATCTGATCAACAATGAAACTGAACCCCCTGGTTTGCGTACCTTTCCCATTCACATCAATCATAAGTTTCATTGGCTGTGTCGGAATATAAGAAACATTTGCAGTTGGCCCTGAAAGAGCTGAATATTCCCAACGGTAGTTATTCATCATCGCATACGAATAATTCCCATCAAAAAGGATCACAAAATACTCTGGCGTATAAAGAAAACTGAATGTATGCCAGTTTCCATCCTCCCAGTTGAAACTATTCGAGTACCATTCATTATTATGTTTTAATACTCCTCCATTCCAGTTATAACTTGATATGGTAACTTCGTTTGCTATCGATCCAAGCTCTGGTATGTTCTCTCCCCATATCTCAAACATGTCTACTTCATCGTAATGTAATCCATATAGCCAGAAAGCATAATCAACCCCAGGTACTCTTCCTGTGCCGCCAGATGAGTTTGCTGTTTTGAACCGTATCGTGTATAAACCATAGCTGTGATTGATTTTTGTCTGGGCCTGATATTGATGGTTTTCTCCTGCTGAGACATTGAAATACCAGTATCCGTGTGCTACTGTTGGTGCTCCTGCATACGCTGGATCCCAGAGAGCAGTATTCCACGTACTACAATTCTCTGATAACACATGAGTATCTTGATAGGTATTCGCCCACCATGATGCATTCATGTGATCTCCATCGCTATCAGTACATGTCGCATTCAATTTTGGTGTCAATGTAGTATTCTTTGTTGCATTTGGCGAACAACTCACACTAGGAGCAACATCTGCTGTTGTTGTCACAGTATAGTTACAGTAGATAGAAAAGTTCCCATCAGCATCAAATGTCGTCCAAGTGATATGTATTGGTGCTGAACCATTTGTCCAATATGTTTTACTTTGAGTAAAAACACCATTACCACTCACATCATTGTAGATAAATGCTTGAGTCCCTGCGCCTGAATTACTCCAGAAACAAAGATAATAATTTGTTGCTGATGTTAATGTTGGTTTCACACTGAAATCAAAGTACAATGTTGTTGTACCAGAACCGCCACTCACTGTTTTTTCATCTGTTTTCCCAACATAATTTGCACTGTTATCATATATCATGCATCGCATTTTTCTGCTTGATGCCCCAGTATAATAATCTTTTAACACGATACTTTGTGCTGTCGCTGATACTGTTTCAGTCGGCATCTTAAATAATCCACTGATGATGTAATCCTCATGACCGCTATCTGAGTTATCTTCAGTTAAACTGGTGTTCCCGAATTTTTTTGCTAAAGTTCCTGCTTGAATTGGTTCTAATATAAATGGTGGTAAAACAGATAATAGTAGTAGGATAAGTATGAAGAATAATAGTATCCGTGATTTGATTATGTTCTTTTTCAATTTGCTTTAACCATCCAGTTTTATTTTTATCTTACGTAGTATAATGATTATTAATAACCAGATTTGTCGTGTTCGTGGCGATATAAATATTATATGTCACCCAGTCATGCAATTGATTATTCGTAATCTCACTATTCACAAGAGTACCGAAATCCATCCCTCTACAAGGAGTAGTTCCTCCACCCGTAGTAATCGTGTTCCCTGTGATACAAAGTTCAGAGTTTGTTGTCCCAGAACCATTGATGCCACAAGTCGAATGAGAACCAGTGATATCCTGCGTTATCGTATTCCCACATATCGTCACATTCCGACAACTTGAAAGGAAGATACCATCCCAGCCGTAGTTCTGGAAAGCAGAACGAATCGTATTCCCAGAGATAGTGATACCATGAATGCAACTACCGAGATAGATTCCCTGTGAGTTCCCATAATCAGACTCAAAAGTATTCCCCGTCATAGACTCATAGTTACAGCTTGTAAGATAAATCCCTTCCAACGCACCCCAGAGGAAGTTCCCCGTAATCGAATCATACATCGTGCCAGTGCATTTCACCCCGTAGCAGAATCCTTTTGTCCCAGGTGGCGTATCATGCCAGTAGTCATCACCACCGATATGATTCCCTGTTATCTGATTCCCATATCCACCAGAGATATAGATGCCGATAGAGGTCGCTATCGTTGATGTCCCTGAGACATACAGACCATCGAACCAGTTTCCATAAATCTCAGAACCATTGACTGTAGAAGAAGTCCCATCCGTGCTTGTGATATAGACTCCTTGAACGCACCGTACTCGGTTATCATGGATACGAGAACCAGAAGAAACACCATAGATGCTGACAAAACGATAGATCATTTCGCCCTGCAACGCAACAGGATAACTCTCCCCTGTGTTGTTGCAATTATAGACATCGCAGTAGCAGTTTGTGAAGTTAGCGAACTCCTGGCTCGTCTTTGTCCGATCACCAATCAGATGACAATCACAGACTCCACACTCAGGGATAGAGCTT
>CAIYYQ010000432.1 GCA_903930505.1 Methanobacteriota archaeon | reverse complement strand
AATAAAAATGGAGACGAAGAAATAATTTAAAATGAGGTGAAGATATGAATAAAGGTGATATATTGGTTAAAAAAGAACGTAGTGGAAAAGTTGGTCCTATCAGTGGACAGAAAGCAGACGAATACACAGAAAAATATGATTACATAACAAAAGCTGTTTATGCAGCTGAGGAAATAAAACAAGGCGCACCTTGTACACCACAGCGGATTGCTGATATAACCACTGGACAAGTAGTTGTCAATGATATGTCCCCATCGAAAATAAAAAAAGAATTATTACACGATTTTAAAGGTAAACTTGTGGCTTGTGGTTGTAAAAAAAAGAGAAAACTCGTATGAAAAGTATATAAATAAGATATCTTGACTATTGTCAAATCTTGTACCATACTTCTTCTGTTGACAATAGTCATTTAATAAATTAAAATATAGTACAATGTGTTTTTATTATTTTGAGAACGTAACCTATGCCGAAATCTAACAATATTAGAGTAAAAAAATCTTTATCGAATTTCAATAATTTCTCTCCTGTCCAACAGGAGTACTTTCAGTCACCCCCTACAGGAGTATATAAGGAGAGAAAGCAATACAGTAACAGGAGAAAAAACAATCAATCTCTCCTGGAAAACTTTGGTTTAATAATTGACCAAAGGAAGTGCGACCTTCCCTTGGTCTGGAGCCATGATATTATGTCTATCACAGCCCCGAAAAAGAATATAAGAACAATAGATAGTAAAACCTTTCGGATATCGTTTGAAGCTGGTAACGTACCTTTTGAGACTGATAATGAACACATAGAAAGCAGCGCATGGACCGTATGCTCCGATGCAACAAACCATAATGCAGTCAATACACGATTTGATACAGTCCAATACAATGATTCACGATTCTGTAATCCAACAGACAACAATCCAGTAAAAGCATCTTTATTCCTCAGCGTTCATGTGATGCCTGAAACAGTAAAACAAATTCTCTACAGCAGATACAAAAAACTGGAGCATTACCATAAAGATATCGAAGCGATGCTGAAAACATCGGTGTATCAAAGAATTAGACGCATTCGCTGTTATTCAAGAGTTGAGCGCCATCTGAAAGATTATGATCTTGATGCAGAACTCCTTGGCTTTTTGAAACAAAAAAACAATCAACGTAATATTCCTGATAGAAAGACCATCGGACATTTCGAGAACACACGACTTGGTATCAAAGGTATGCAAGAAATACGAGATGCATACGTGGTAGCATTACGAGATGAATTGGCAAAATATGGATATGTATTAGGCGAAAAAATAAGCATCGATTCAACGCCTCTCACTGCATTATCAAAAGATCCAGAGGCGAGATACAATACTCATTATGATCGCCTCATGTATAAGGTTCATATCGTGGTTGATGTCGATACAAATGTACCTTTATTCGTAATCGTCACGAGTGGCACGGAATTCGACGGTAAATATCTGATATCTATTTTGGAGAAAATGCAATCTCTTGGTATGCATCCAAAGAGAGTCTATGCGGATGAGCATTACGATACCTTGGAGAATTGGGCTATTGCGTCATTTAAGTATGGGGTGAAATGCCAGATTAATCTCGCTGAGAATGCCGTGTTCAGGGATGATGGCAAACCTGAGAGTTTACAGAAAGAATATCAAAAATTCCACCACAATGCTGATTTCAAAACTCAGGACAAAATCGGTTTCAATGAAATGCTCACCTATTTGCTTGAACATGAAAAACACGAATGCATTGGAGCGTATTTCAGGAATCAATGGTACCTGGAATGGAAAAAACGGAAGATGGAACTCGAAAACAGTGGAGAGCCAGAGAAGAAACCTCGCAGTAAATCCGAAGGATTGCATGGCCATATCAAGGAGAATATGCTGTTTGAAGTGTTCATGGACCGACGTGGGATGAAATATGCTGAAAAACATGCAAACATGATTATGATTTCGCTTCTGATGGTTGCATTGACAAGAGTTCAATACGGGGTTTTAGATGGTCTCACTCGAATTGCTTGTTTAACATAAGCATGAGTTTTTTCGTTTTTTTTATTGTTTATAAAGAGTCAAAGTGTTCCCTGAAGAAGAAAGAGGTATCAATATAAGTGTTCTATCATTGTTGGAAAATGAATAACTACAAAGACCAGACTGACCATGTAGATTCAAAGTAAGAGTTCCATCGTTAATTTTATATGTTCCTGTAATAGTCGTAGTTTCTTGATTCATAATCACCGTTCCATCAGATTTGAATTGAAATGTATCCTGTTTTGTCCATGGAAAGTTAAAAAAAAGGAAGGTAGTAGATCCTGACTCTGTTCCCACCCAGGTTCCCACAAACTTGTGTGTATCCCCAGCTGTGAATAAAACAAGGGACGCCGCAGCAATGATGACTGCAACGATAATAATAGCCACTACCGTTATTATTTTTGTACGTGGTTTCCAAGGGTTTTGCTGCACAGGATATTCTGTTTTTTTGTCTTTTTTTTCTTTCTCTGTTTTATAAACAACATCTGCTTTTTTTGTTTTCGCAGTTTTCGGGTCTTCAGAGATGTCTTTTTTTAGCTCCTCATTGATTTGTATTAGATATCCTCTGCTACCTACAAATGTAAGCATTACGCCTCCGAATAAAAATAAATAGAAACCTGCCCCCCATGATACATGACTTATATTATAAGAAACATTTGATGGAGGTAAAATTATAAATGACATAATAACGAAATACAGGACTATTGCAAGAATGGCTGTTACGCCTGAGGAAAAAACCCAAGATTGTTCCTTTTTTATGTCTCCGCGATACATATGAAATAATCCCTTGATTCCAAATATCAATGCGAGAACAAAAAGAAGTAATGTTAAAGTTAAAAAAATATATCCTACAATTTGAGTTTTTACACTATTAAAAATATCTTTATAACTATCTCCAGCAGGGATGGAACTCGCAAGCTCTCTTAATGGGCCAACCATGGATGGATATAAAAATAATTTTGGGAATGGGAAATCATTTTGCTTAATATTCCATTGGCCACCCCATAAAAAAAATGTAAGGTTTTCTGTACCATCTATATTTGCTACTTCTACTGTTGGGAAAATAAATGATATTCCACACAATATAATAGATAAAATCAACAATGAGAATAGTATCCGCCTTTGATATAATTTCAGTGTCATTTATATTCCAAAGGTTGCTATTTTTTAGTGCCTGGTTTACGTGACTGCATTGATCTCAAGGATTTCCACCATGGCGCCCCACATGTGGATGCTAACTTGATCATTGAATACTTTCATCTTCAAATTGACATGTAAGCCGTCGTTCTTAAAATTCTGAGGGAGATTAGTTGGATCATACTGTTTTCCATCATTGGCAACAATGCCATAAAAACCGCCATCAAGATCAACATAGGTTATTTGCCCTGTACCTGACCAAATTATCGGAGGCAAGGGAACCACAATCGGCTCAGAAATAGGAGCCACTGTCCAATTAATGGGGCTTGATATGACTCCTGAGATCAAATTAATGAGACTGGTTTGTACTATTGGCGGCATAATTATTGGCTCTGGCAGTAGTCTTTTAAAGGCTTTGGTTTGTGGCAATTCTACCGTTGGTAGAGGATTAGATTGTCCAATCGTCGTTGACGACATATTATAATAGAATAATCGACTCTTATCCTGTACTGTTATTTCTTCTGGTAAAGGCTGTGTAGGGGAATTCGTATTGGGTGTGGCCTCGTTTTCCTGCACCGCAAATATATTTCCTTTCTGTGTCAGCGGTTCGATTCCGCCGACGTATGCCATCGCGATAGCAGCGGTACCAATAAGGATCACTATGAGCGATAATACTATGATTTTTTTCATATTCTCCCTACAAACTATATCGAACTTTTCTGTCAACGCTTTTATGGTTGACCATAAAAGTTGACCAAATTTATTGTCATAATCTATCAAGTGGTATAAATAGTTGTTACCAGTGGTTGACCAAATATGGTATTAGAAGGACAAGGAAGGTTTTGGGAACATACGAAAGGTAAAATGATTCTTTACATTCCCGCTGATATCTATAAAGACTCGCAATTTCCGTTTAAACCCAAAGAACAGGTTAAGATCACAATAGAGGCAACAAATAAAAGGATTATAATAGAAAAGGAATAATTAAATCATCAGTAATCAGTCTACACTTTTAATAAATAAGCATGTGATAATTCTTCCTTTTCTAAAAAATTGATGCTATTCTCTTTTATTGGCTAATTGAACTTGGCTAATTAGCCATAAAAATCGGCTAATTAGCGTCCCTCTCAGAGTTATCTAAAAAAGAGGTTCTTCCTTTTAAAGAAGAGTCTATGGTTAATTTTGTATGAATTAATGAGTATTTGATTCAAGATAAATCATGATCACACCTGTATGGGGGCCTCCTGAGTCTACTGATTCAGGGATGTTAAGTGAGACTTGTACCCATACGAAATCAGATTGATCGCTGACTGCGTTGGTATCGTTTTCTGAGAATCTCACATGTGTGGTTTCATCCCAGGATGTAGGGATCGTATAATTTAGCCTATCAGATATATTGGAACACATATTGGAAGGATCACCGTCTCCGGGGGCAAGGGTCCACGCCGTGGTATTTGCTGGATGTACAATTGTTCCATTGTCGTACATAAGAACACTGCTGTTGTCGGTTGTGTTATCTATTGCATTTGCGGATCGGTTTCCATGAAGCCATATCTGCATGTATGTTTCGTTAAGAGATGTTACGTTAATGTGGGTTATATTAAGAGAAAAGTGTTCTTCGTTGACGATTCCAAAGGCTGCGCTAAAGGAGACGATTGTGTTTGCTGAGTAGTTTCCAAGACTAATCATTAAACTCACGTTTGTGCTGTTGCTTCCTATGATTCGGAGGACACGCACACCATCGGTGGAGTTATCGGATCCAATATATCTGATACCTGCGTCACTTGGATGAACGATGGCGTATTCATACTGTACTTTGGTGATTGCGTATTGGGTTGCAAAAACCATAGAGACGACTAGGATGAGAATACCAAGGATGAGCCAGCGTCTGTTTATTTTCATAGGAACCTCTTCTTACATGTTTAATGTTAGCATGATTACTTCTGACAAAAATAGTATTTAAAGATATGGTGGAAAACTCTCAAAATGGAAAAATACCAACAACAAAACTTTTAGATAAAATAAATACGTTCTTCCCTAATAAATATAAAAAAACTCAGGGCCTTGGGTACAACCCTGATTCCTTCACAATCACCGGGATGATTTCCTCCCAAAAGAGCGCTGTGATATGCACCCCATGAACACCTTTGATATTTTTCAGCTGTTTCATCGTTTCAAGCGCAATCGTATATCCCTCTT
>CAIYYQ010000431.1 GCA_903930505.1 Methanobacteriota archaeon | reverse complement strand
ACCAAGGACACCCTGTCTGTTGGCTTCTGCACTCCACGGGGTGGAGCACAGGAAGGATTTCAACCTTCTGGATTGTTGTATTACATGGCACACTTCATCCTTCGACCTAAAGGTCGAGGATTTCTCACCCTAAAACGTTAAAAAAAGTGTTTGCAAAAAAAGAAATGAACGGATGGTTCTCAGATGTTTTCTTCATTTAGAATATAATATGCTCCTCTATATGAACCGATTTTTTTTATTATTTTTTTATTCTCCAAATCAGTTAAATCTTTTACTGCGGTAGGTATTGAAATTTTATTGAGTGCTGCATAGTCCTGTGATTTTATTTCTTTATGTGTTTTAAGATAATCAAGAGCATTTCGTTGTCGAGGATTCAATTCAAATGATGAAAGAATTGTATCTTTCTTTTTCATGTGTAAAACAATGCGGAAAAACTCTTGAGACACAATGAATTCAGGTTTATCAAGATGGTATTCTTGCATTTTTTTATACATTTTTGATATACCTGAACCAATTCCTTCCATGTAACCATAATCTTTAAGAAATTGATAGAGTACAGGATTTCGTTGAATAGATAATGCACCAAGAAGATCCTGAGTCATTCCTTTAGGGAGACCACCAGGGTTTGTAAGTTCAAATCGATCATCAAAAATACTCAGCTGGATCTCGTTTTTATTAAAATAATCTCGATGGGCAACCGCATTGATAATAGCTTCTCGAACCACCTCTTCAGGTAAAAGCGGAATTTCTTTGCGGATCGTGCCCTCTATGACAAAGGAACGTGCAATAAACCGTTTCACAAAATTAAATGATTGTTCAATCATTTGCGGTAAACCACCTTTGGCGTCCTCGTAGGCAATAACTTTTATTGGTTCAATCCCGTCAAAACGAACAAGTTTTATTTGTGCATATGGAAAAAAATATTGCGGATCAGATGAAAAAAATAATACTGCCACATTTTTTATTTTCACATCCGGTTGAAACGAAACTAATTTTTTACTCACAAGAAAATCTTGAAGGGAATGTGTTTCTAAATACTCGATTTGTTTTCGTTTTTCTAGATAATTTTTCACCCGGTTGATGTCAATGTCATCTATTGTTGCCGAGATCTCTATAGTCTCTTCAAAGAGAAGGATCTGTCTGTTTCGCAGAAATTCAACGATACTCTGCCCCTCAAGTCGTTGGATTGTACTTCCAAGTCGTATGTAGATGACTCCTTCAACGCTATGAAAAATAGATGCATCAGTTTTATGAACGATAACAGTAAGTATTTTTTTCTTATCGATAGTATGAATTTCTATGGTTGTTAAAGGAGCGGGATGAATAGCGGCGTTGGATTGTGCAATTTTCTGCTGAAAGACATCGAGATTTTCCATTATTCCTTCAATCTGCCCATTATCTCGTATTCCTAATAGAAGTATGCCTCCGAGTGTGTTTGCAAAAGCAGCGATGATCCGTGCAACATCCTGAACACCGTGGAACGATTGTTTGAATTCGACTTCCATGGATTCTCCGTCTGAAATAATCTTTTGTAATGTTTTCGTATCCATAAAATCATCTTACTTTAAGGTATTATCATCTGGTATTTAAAGTATTCTTAAAGTAAATTTAAAGTATTTTTTATTAAAATATTCGATGATGTATGAAATACCAATATCACGAAAACGGGAAATCAAAAGCGACACAGATAGGAAACCCAAAGTGACACCGATGGGAAATATCCCAGGTGACACCGTTGGGAAATATTTCTTGAAGGACAGGAAATCAACGAGGTCGGTTT
>CAIYYQ010000430.1 GCA_903930505.1 Methanobacteriota archaeon | reverse complement strand
CGATTTCTGCGAGTGGTAAATCATCCAGGTTCACATCAATGGAATGACCATAGGTCGCCCGAATCATCCCGCCATCAATCTGATATCGTCCCTTTGGATCAGTTTTTATTATCGCCTCAATATGTTGCTGTCGCAACCAGTGAAAACCAGATCTACTCTCACCGATTGCTTTGATGAAAGCGTTGAGATCAATCCAACCATGTCCATCCATGGTAAGTCCAACTTTTTCTGGGAAATGACGAAGCACTCCTGCCATGATACGACCTAGGGAATCCAGCTCGCGATCGTTCATCAGAAACTTTCCTTTCCGATCACAAACCGAACATGTTTCCCCACGGTAATATCCATGTTCATCACATTCAGCTAGCATGTCGTTCATAGGGGGTGTAATAAAACCATCAAGTATAAGTTTTTGTATTGCCTATGCTATTACTATCGTAAGGTGGCTATTTTGGAAAGAGAAGACATGAAACGCTCAGCTGGAGAAAAAGCACTTGAGTACGTCGAAGATGGAATGACTATTGGGCTTGGCACCGGGTCAACGGTTGCGTACACCATTAAAAAACTTGGGGAACTTGTGAAAGGTGGGCTATCTATTACAGGGATTCCAACATCACTTCAAACAAAAAAACTTGCAACAGACTGTGGTATCATTCTTGGGGAACTTGATGATCATACGTTAATTGATCTGACGATAGATGGTGCTGATGAGGTTGATTCAAACCTAAATTTGATCAAAGGAGGTGGTGGTGCGCTCACCCGTGAGAAGATAGTTGCATATCATTCCGCACTAGAAATTATTGTTATCGATGAATCAAAAATCGTCCGAGGCCTGGGAATTGATTTCCCGGTTGCTGTTGAAGTGGTAAAGTACGGGTATCTTGCGACAAAGAAAACACTTGAAGCTCTTGGCTGCACAGCGGAGCTACGAACAATTGTTGGCGAAGTCTATATCACTGATAACTCAAACTATATTCTTGATTGTGAATTCGGAAAAATAGATGATGCAGAAACCTTAGAAAAAGACATAAATTGTATCCCGGGTGTTGTGGAAAACGGGTTGTTCATTGGACTTGTTGACGAAGTCATCGTCGGGAGTACACAAGGAATCATCATCCGAGAATAACAAAGACAAACAATTTTTCCCCTGAGTTTTTATATTTTTTTCATCGTTTCTTGAGCGCAGCGGAAAAGATGAAAAAAAATGGATGTTTGGTATGAGGACAAATGATCTTTCGATTCAAAATATGGCTCATCATCTTGAAAAAACAACAAGGAAAATCAACGCGTCCATCGATTTTGATGTACATTGGTACCGGCGTGTGTTTCACGCGTTTGCTGCATCGTTTCTTATATATTATCTACTACCCGATGAACAATGGATGATTCCTATAAAATATACGATTCTTAGTGGGGTTTTGGTTTTTGTTATTCTCTTGGAATATCTGCGGATAAAAGGCGTACTTGATAGCAAAACGTTTTTTGGTCTTCGCGTCTATGAACAAAATCGACCAGGGAGCTATCTGTACTTTGGAGTAGCGGTTCTTTTACTTCTTTTGTTTTTCCCACAGCAGATAGCGATTCCCTGTATTTTGTGCGGAAGTCTTGGTGACCCAATTCTTGGTGAGTTACGGTATCGGTTTGGCAAACAAAAAGCAATGGTTCTTGGTTTTTTTGTTTGCCTGTTGTTTTTTGCAGTCATCTGGCAATCTGCAGATACGTTTGTGCTACTTGGCGTGTCAATACTTGGTTCAGCAGCCGCAGTAGTTGGTGAGGTGAAGAAGTTTCGGTTGCTTGATGATGATTTCATGATTCAGATGCTTCCCGCGGTTCTACTCTTGGTTGTGTGGCTTTCGATGAAAACAATTGGCGTTGATATTCTACCGCAGGAAATTCTTCATTCGTTTTAATGGAGTGTGTTTGTAATGGAAAAAAATGGGAACGGTTATATGGATACAACAAAGGCTACAGAGAAACTCGTACGCTTTGAGTTGCTGTTTGCACCGATTTTAATTCTGCTCCCACTAGCTGTTTCTCTTACTTTGTTTTGGTCATGGTTTTCCTTTGGATATCTAAAAGAGGATTCATCGTATACTGGTGAGTTTTTCATTGCATGTATCATTCTTGTGGGGAATGTTCTTTTTGATGTCCCGTTTCTGCGATCGCTTCTCTTATTCAGAAAGCAGAAAAAATGATATTTTTTTACGAGTAATACGCCAGTGATAGATACTGGTTGATTCGTTGCGATGTGATTAGATTGTTTTTATTGAATGTGGTTTTTTTAAGAATATTTTACTATAATATATTTTTTTTAAAAAATAACTCTCTACCGATAAATTAAAATAGTATGCGGATATATTCCTTGTGCTTACTCCTGATTCATCAGGCGTGGGGGATACAAAAAAATAAAATTACATGGAACGGTGAATTTATGAAACGAAAAGAAACAAAAAAAATTGGGTTGATTATCGCGCTGTTGATGCTCGCATCTGCGTTTGCTGTAGGACCAATCACTGCAGTACCACAACAACAACCAGATGGGCACCTTGTTGTTATGAAACTAATTTATAATCCACAGTCCCAAACATGGGGTCCTACTCTTGATGCGAAGACAGGGGATGTCGTTCAATTTAAAATCACGATCACTTATTACAATGATACTGCGGCGTTTGAACGCCATGCAAGTGAATTTATCGTCAAGGATACTCTTTCTGATGGTTTACAGTATCTAAATACGATTGAACCAGCTGTTCCGATACCAAAGATCGTAGGCAACATCATCTATTGGAATTTCACTGGTGATTATAATAGATCATTATACAATCTTTCGAGTTTTGACATTAGATTCAATGTAACAGTAACCGGGTGTGGCGACCTCTATAATAATGTAAATGTGACTGCCAAGGAACACTGTAGTGGGGCAGATCTTTTTGGAGATGCCGGCGCGGTGCATGTGACGGTTCACACTTCGTTAGATGTTGAAAAGAAAGTCTGGGATCCCGATGCAAACCAGGGACGAGGCGACTGGGTTGAAAACCTTTCGTATGTGACATTAGGTCAAAAGGTTCGATTCCAGATAACTTCGACATACCACGGATGTGGACTCATGAAATGCGCGTTTATATGGGATGTATTACCTGAATGCCTTGAATATACGGACACTCTATCAATAACAATAGCTGGAGTTACAATTCCCCCAAGTGATTCAATAAATTCGCTATACCCTGCAATCATTAAAGGTGGGGCAGGAGTAACAATTATTGTATGTGGACAAGAGGTCCCTATTACTGATGTAAATAAGGTTATATGGGATTGGCGTAATCGTCTGTTTGGTTTATCTGATGGGCAAAGTGTCGTTATAGAATTCGAAGCGAATGTCACCCACTATTGTGACTGTCCACAACAGACTCTATTTGCTAACACCGCTAACGTATACATTTGGGGATGCATGGTCTGTGATCCCTGTAATTACGTCCACGGTTCAGATACTGCGAATATCACCTGTTGCCAACCACCACCTCGATTTACAAAACAAGTATGGGATGGACGACAACAATGGGTGGAAGAAACCACTGCAGTTGTTGGTGATACGGTACGATTTAAACTCGCACTCACATACCATGGAAACCAAGCAAGTTATACAGTGAAAATCGTTGATCAACTCCCAGAATGCCTTGAATACGCAAATAATGCAAACCGTGAACCAAGTAACGTATCCACTGATAAAAAAACAATCTGGTGGAATTTCACGACGGAGTTGAAAGATTCCGATGTTCTTTCCATTGAATTTGATGCACTTGTGACCAATACCACCGAATGCTGCGCTGGAATAAATAATGCAACCATCACCCTTATAAATTGTACTGATGAAGGAAAACGTTTTGATGGTATGGATAGTGCATCAGTGATTGGTATTCAAAACCAGCCGCCAACCCCACCAAGCCTTGAAAAAGCTACTTCTGGAGAAGTCAACCAGGTTCTCTCATTCACCGTGAAATCCTATGACTATAACGGCGACACAGTTTCCTACTATATCGACTGGGGCGACAGCACAGGGACCTACTTGTTCGGACCCTATATCCAAGGGATGCCAGTCACAACGACCCACAAATGGACTGGTGCAGGCACCTACACGGTTAAAGCAGAAGCAATAGATAGCCACTTCGCAGTTAGTGCCTGGGGAAACAACATCACGGTGACCATCACTGGTGGTGTGACACCGCCGCCACCTCAGCAAGGCAACAATATCACTATCACTACCTACAGCATAAAATTTTCAGGAATTACAGCAACTATCAAAAATAATGGAACCGAGAACAACAAAACCGTGAACTGGACAATTAAAGTCGAAGGAAAACTTTTCACGAGAAAGGACATCCTCACGAACAGCTCGAAGGTTCTTAATGCGGGGCAGACTGCAGATATCTCCGGGAAATCCCATGCGAAACTATTCCCCTTCGGCAGAGTCACGGTGACAATCACCGCGGAAGCAGGGCCATACGGTAGCGCCTCGGTAGTGAAAACCGGTTTCATGTTCGGACCGTTCATCCGACTGAACTAAGAAAGAGGTAAATTCCTCTTCTCTTTTTTTTCTTTATTTTCTCTCAGCTTTTTTTGTAAAGAAAGTTTTATGTTCTTTTACTACCTCATTGTATAGTGGTGTTTTTGTTATGGATGAAAAAACACGGATACAAAAAGACGTCGTGATGTTCAAAGAAAACCTCCAAACACTTCAAGGAAAAAATCTTGATGATCGAACAAAAAAAACAGTTGAACTGGCCTGTCAATACTACGAAGATGCACAATACTACCTTGAAAAAAAGAAGGATTATTTCACAGCGTTTGGTTGCATCAACTACGCACACGGACTGCTTGATGCTATCATAAAATTTTAAAGATTATATAACAAATCAGAGTTTTATCCAAACAACAGTTTTACTTCATCATCTTCTTTAACCGAAAGCATCTGCGCTGCATTTCCCTGGTTTACGCTGATTTCAAGATAATGACTACTCCCGATGGTTGCAAGTATCTGATTTTTTCCAACGAACCCATATGATTTCACAAATGGCATCAGTTGAGAATGATTTCCAACAGAAACCATGACTTGTGTACCATACAGAATCATTTCTTTTAGCATTACACCAGGAATATTAGTGATAATATTACCAAACCGATCAACAAAAATAACCTTCCCAGTCACTGCGTTCTCGGTAAATTCCGCATGCCCAAAATTCAAATCCACATAATCCGTGATTTGCTTTCCAATCGTTTCAAACGCCACACCACGTGTGATATATGCAGCAATCGAAGCAAACACGTCACGACCTTGAAACGTGTTTGAAATCTCCTTTAACATATACTCTTTATTCGTAATTTCATAGACAACAAAATCACCAAGAAACCGTGCTGCAGGAATCAATACTCCGTTATCAGGACCAACAAGCATATGACTTCTTGTCGCGACAATTATACCCCTCCGATCAGTTCCAACACCCGGATCAACCACTACAACATGAACCGTTCCAACAGGATAATATGGGACAATCGTTTGCAGAATAAACGCTGCTTCACGAACTGCATGAGACGTCACTTCATGGCTCACATCAATGATTCGCGCATCAGAAACACCAGTAATCACTCCTTTCATCTGCGCAACATATCCATTATTCATGCCAAAATCAGTTAGTAACGTGATAGTCCTCATACCGTCCACCATCTACTCCGCCTACATACCTTCCTTGTTTTTTTACCTTACTCACCATCAACCCTCAAGAGAAATCATAAAAGACACAAGAGACTTACCTTTCACACACAATGATCCCACCAATTTTTCGTAAACTCAAACCATTCCTTCCACTCATCGGAATCATCCTCTTTTTCTACCTACTATACACCCTCGACATCAACCAAATCATCACCGCGATTCTTTCAATCCCGCCCAGCTATCTTCTCGTTTCTGCGGTACTCACCATACCTATTCTTTTCATACGAACCTACGCATGGACGCTCATCCTTAAAGAACACCACATCCGTCTCAGGTTTTTCCAAGCAATGAAAATATATCTCATCGGGTACTTCTACGGCAGCATCACCCCAGGATACCTTGGGCAACTCATGCGAATCCCCTATATGAAAGAAAAAACCAATGAACCCTACGGAAAACTCTTCGTAAACTCAGTGCTTGAAACTACGATACACACACTCTCCCTCTACGCAATGATGCTCATCGGTGCGTTTCTTATTGTCGGAACGCAACCATTCCTCTTTATTGTTGTTGCACTCTGGCTTTTTGTCGTCATCATCGTTTTTTGGTATTTCACAAGAAAAGAACGAGGAGAAAAAATATTTTTTGCTCTCATCCGCTACCTTACCCCAAAACAAATGAAACCGGATCTCAACAGATTCGTCACAACATTCTACCATGATTTCCCAAAAATCAGAAAACTCATCCTACCATTTCTCATCGGCATCATCACATGGGTGATCGCCTTCACCCAACAATACCTCATTGTACTTGCCCTTGGATTAACGATTCCTTACCTCTATTTTCTATTGCTGTTTCCCATAGCAAACACTGCAGGATTCATCCCGATCACCTTCGCAGGATTAGGAGTCCGCGAGTTCACCGCGATATTTCTCTTCTCCACACTCTTTCATATCACTGGAGAAAAAGTATTTGTCTTCACTCTAGTCGGTTTCCTTGTCACTGATCTACTCACAGGATTCTACGGGTTCATTCTATCCTTAACAGAACCAAGAAAAATACAAACGTTGTTTCCGCAAAAGTAGAGTTGCTCAACCGCGAATTATTCATACCCACCAATTTTAAGACTTGGATCACCGAGTAACTCCCACTGCTGAACCATTTTGACATCCATTTTGTCTTCATTTCCCAGAAATCGATTGAGATAATCAGTCAGCGCTTCTCCATGGGTCTCCCCAAGCATATCAATGTGTTCTTCCCCGTACAGCTGGAAAAACCTGATCTCAAGCCACCCATCCAACACCTCAAAATAATCAGGAATCGAATTATTATCAAAATCGTCGCTCCCATGTGTACCCAACCCTGTGTTCGCAATCGTTGCAATCGCGCCTCCGCCAATTTTCCTTGTCAGTAACCATGCCCAACAGTTCGGCACCCATTCATTGTACCAAAACTCACCAAACGGCTGTCTTCTACTGAAATACGAAAGCCCAGATTCCCGGATTCCTTTCGCTATGTTCGCCATCGTCGTGTTGAATTGCGCGTTATGACACCCGCCAACAACCACAACAGGTAGTTTGTAATCATTTTTCAGATAATATATATCCTTATTTTCAAACCCGGTACACCATACGGTTCCATTCGGTGGAAAGTGTGTACTCCAACTTGATGGATTCCCATGACCACAAAAATAGATAAACCCGCATCCTGGATCCACTGCAGCCTTCACAGTCTGACGATTAATATCTTGTTCAGACGTCCACACCTTCACCGCGAAAAAACCAGGCATATGTTTTGCTGCCTCCTCAGTTGCAAGTTCGCCTTCAACAAAACCATTCGTATCGTTATAAGAATCACCAGCAATAAGCACCATGCGTTTAAACCACTGATCATCATTTTTTGTTTGTTCATAACTGATGATTTTATCGACAACAATCTTTACTTCCATCTGATTTTGACAAGCAAGACGACCAAGATACACATCCGGGTACAAATCCATCTCATCTCGCGAAGAAAGCTTCCACTCAGCAAATATACTGTTGCCGTTTGAATCCCAGCTGCAAAACTGTCCTTTGCCATCGTAAATATCTGCATAATACAGATCACTGATGAACGATTGCTCCGCATACTCCAGAGTATCTTCAGGGACCACATGACTATACCGCACAGGAAGATACCAAGAGAAACTCTGCCCCTTATGCCCACCGACAAGAAGAACGTATTTGATCCCCCAGTTTTCTATTGCGTCTTTAATGAAATATTTTATTTTCTCAGCTGAATCCCGACCATGCCAGAACATTTTCTGGTAAACCGTATCAAGAGTGACAAGCTTTGCTTTCAGGCCTTGTTGATTCTTATGACATACCAACGGCTGAAGAAATTGAGCGAATTCTTTTGGCGCAATAATAAGAAGATCGTACACATGATTATCGTTTATTACTGGCGTTACTGGAGTTTTCACGGTAATTGTCACGTTTATCTGATGGATGAACTCAAGATGATCATCAAGCGGGAAATAACGTACCGGATACACTCTCAGAACAAAAAACGTGGTATGATTTCCCTGGGAAAGACCACCACCTGTTTGAGATGAAACCCAATCCACTGGATAAGGTTCAGTTCCCTCGTATACACCAAGAGATCGTTTCTCATTTTGCAAATTATCAGGTAACGAAGCCATTGCAACAACAAGAGGAGACATGAGCGGTATTATCTCCGGTGCAGAATGTTCATAGATGATGTTAGTTATCTCAGTTCCAAGCGGGAACTCCATCTGTGTAAGATTCACAGGTACCACAGGTTTTCCAGGGTTAAGTCTATTAAGATTAGATTCGTTGAGAAAAATAGACACGAATTCATTGTTTTGATCAATTCTTGGTTCGGAAAACACAAATGTTTTTGTGATGGTGTATGAAGGATTTAACGAAACAGAAGACGCATTTGCATGTTTTGCTACTGCAGAAAACCCACTTGATAGTACCATGCTAAGGAGCATGACAATGACAATTATTTTCTTATGTAGATTTCTTTTCATAATGATTCCAATTTTTATTTAATTTAATTATATTAAATAATGTTGTCATATTTAAAAATGTTCCTGCCATCGTTCATTATTTTACCGATGGTAGATGTTCAAGCAAACAAAGTTATCATGGGCGAAAAACAAAACGTTTGCACGCTCATAACGAACTATAAAACAATATGATTTTTTTTCGTGAAAAATCATTGTTTTTCCTCTAATCTTTGAGTCATCAAATACAAAGATATTTAAGTGTAATAATAATGTCAATCGACATAAAAGGATTGAGAAAATAATTTCATATCTTCTTACCGATGAATGTCTGAAGTTTTTGTTTTTTCTCCTTTTATAATAGCAAAGATTACGTTCTCAAATGATGTGATGAGGGATCATATGGGAACTCAAAAACAAAAAAATAAGTATGCGGAAGGAAACATTATGACTGTTGTGAAAAAAGGAGATAAAGTAAAGGTTGAATATGTTGGGTCACTTGAAGATAGAACAATTTTTGATAGCTCTGCGCAACATGAAGAACCATTGGAATTTACAGCAGGCACAGGGCAGCTCATAAAAGGATTTGATGATGCGGTTCTGGGAATGAACATCGGAGAAGAAAAACAAATCACGATTGAACCACAAGATGGATATGGTGAACACAACCCTGAACTTATAAAAGAGCTCCCACGGAATTGTTTCCCCGCAGATCAGGAGATAAAACCAGGTATGGTTTTCTTAACGTTTTAGGGTGAGAAATCCTCGACCTTTAGGTCGAAGGATGAAGTGTGCCATGTAATACAACAATCCAGAAGGTTGAAATCCTTCCTGTGCTCCACCCCGTGGAGTGCAGAAGCCAACAGACAGGGTGTCCTTGGT
>CAIYYQ010000429.1 GCA_903930505.1 Methanobacteriota archaeon | reverse complement strand
TTTCGCACCATCTTCTCCCTATCGTAAACTAATTATAGCTGCTTTTTATGTGGACACCACGCAACCGGGAATAAAAAATGAAACTTGTCATCTGCGAAAAAAACATTGCTGCACGACGTATAGCAGAGATACTCTCAAAAGGAACGTCGAAGACTTCACGACTTGGCACTATCCCGGTGTACGACTTCACAAAAGAAAACGAACCATGGACAGTCATCGGGTTAAAAGGACATATCATCAATTTAGATTATCCGGCTGAATTTAACCAATGGGCAATGATTTCACCTCATGACCTTATTGATATTGAACCATGTAAAAACGTCAGTGAAAAAGGAATAGGTGATGCATTACAGTCACTGGTCAAAAATACCCCGTCTATTATTGTTGCCACTGATTTTGATCGAGAAGGAGAACTCATTGGCGTCGAAGTCCTTGACCTATTGAAAAGCTTCAACAAAAACATCAGTGACATTAAACGTGCACGGTTCAGCGCAATTACAACATATGAAATAAACGATGCATTTGAGAATCTTGTCGAGGTTGACTATAATCTTTCAAGTGCTGGCGAGGCACGTCAATTTATAGACCTTGTTTGGGGTGCAGTCCTCACCAGATTTATCTCACTTACATCAGGGCGACTTGGAAGGGATTTTCTCTCCATAGGACGGGTGCAATCACCAACACTTGCCTTGCTTGTAGAACGAGAAAAAGAAATCAAACGTTTTATCCCAAAGCCATTCTGGAAAATTGTCGCACAAATGAAAAAAGAACAGTTGTTTGATGCGCAGCATATCAAAGGGATTTTCTTGGAGCAGCAACCAGCTCTTGAGATATACAATAAAATCAAAGATGCACATTTTGCGTTAGTCAAAGAAGCAAAAAAAACAGTTGCAAATGAACTCCCACCCACACCATTTAACACGACTTCCTTTCTGCAGGCAGCATCAACACTTGGATTTTCAGCATCAAATGCAATGAACATCGCAGAAGAATTATACATGTCCGGGTTGACGTCGTATCCACGAACCGATAACACCGTGTATCCGCCATCGATCAACATCAGAAGCATTTTAGAAAAACTCGCACAATCCGAGTTTTCAAAAGAAGCACTTGAAGTGATAAACAACGGACGAGGATATCCAACTCGCGGGAAACTACAAACCACAGATCACCCACCCATCTACCCTGTCGGTGTCCCAGTAAAAAAGAAACTAACCACAGACCAAAAAACAATTTATGAGTTAATCTGCAGACGGTTCCTTGCGACATGCGCAAAGGATGCAATCGCAGAAACCACGGATGTTGTGTTTGATATTTCCGGAGAAGAATTTAAGGCAAATGGATACAAACTTTTAGAACCAAACTGGAGAACCATCTACCCCTATTTCAAAGAGAAAGGAAAACCTCTCCCTGAATTAGTAAACGGAGAAAACGTTGAGGTAACAAAGATCTCGCTCAATGCAGAGGAAACAAAACCGCCGCAGCGATACTCTCAAGGGGCATTACTCGGAAAAATGGAACAATTAACTCTTGGGACGAAATCAACACGTCATGAGATAATAAGTAAACTCTATGGTCGGCAGTATATCACAGGATCTCCACCGATTCCAACATCTACTGCGATTGCTGTGGTTGATGCACTTGTGAACTGTGACGTGGTGAAACCAGTGATGACCGCGCAGCTTGAAAAAGACATGAATGAGATTTCAGAAGGCAAGAAAACACTAGGAGATACAGTAAAAGAATCGCGGCAGATGCTGACGATTGTGATGAAGGAACTTGAAACTGATAAAGAAACCATTAAAAACAATATTCAGACCGCACTTCGTGAACAACATATGATTGGTGTATGCCCAAAATGCGGGAAAGACATGATGGTTCGTGTGTCAAGACAGGGGAAACGGTTTGTTGGATGTACAAATTACCCGAACTGCACGAATACGTATTCGTTGCCACAGAGTGGCGGCATCATGAAAACCGGGAATGTTTGCGATGCATGTCAGACCCCGATTGTGAAAGTAAAAATGAAGGGGAGACGTGCCTGGGATCTTTGTCTGAACTCGTTTTGTCCGAAAAAGAAGAAAAAGGATGATACACCAAAAGAAAAAGAGAATGCAACTTCATCGTCTCAGGAAAATAGTAACGAACAATGATAATATGATTTAATTCTGGATTAATAAAAGACAGCTGATTATTTCTTTTGTTTTAGTTTCTTCTTTGCAGGTTTCGGTTGCTTTGATTTTTTGGGTTTAGCTTTTATCGGTTTTGGTTTTGTTTTCTTTGGTTTTACTTTTTTTACTAATTTCTTTGCTGGTTTCTTTGGCTTGGGTTTCGCTTTCTTTGATGTTGGTTTTTTCATTTTTTTAGGTTTTTGTTTTTTAACGATT
>CAIYYQ010000428.1 GCA_903930505.1 Methanobacteriota archaeon | reverse complement strand
CCACCACGCTTCACAACGCACGGGCAGATCAGGGGAACAAGAATCTCCTGGCCCTGCTCGTTCTTACCCTGGGACTTGTATCCCCGTGTTCCTCTGCCGTTGCACCACTTACAGCCCGGCTTGGCCTTCTTCAGATCAACTTCGATTTTCGTTTTGTACTTTTGTTCAATTTCGTTTGCGTCAAGTGACATTAAATATTTCCTCTTTTCCAGGGGTCAATAACCGATATTACCTTATAACTCTCGTTTCCTTCTTGTTGAATTCCATCAACAGGAGCCTCAAGGATATCCAACAAATTCGAAGCACGTTCTAAAAAATTTGAATCCTGATTGTCATGAATATCTCTAACAAAATTACGAAGCCAATTTTCCAATCGATACACTTTCCAATCTCTATCGGCCATTTTCACCTCCTAAAAACTATTTACAATTTATAACGTTATTTTTTAATCTTTTTTCTTTTTTTCACAGGACCTGTTTCCCCGACCAAAGAGTCTTCCTCGGGACTAATTTCAATAATGTCCTCTCCTGGTAATCCAAATATTTGTAGCAATTCTTCTGCATGGTCCTTTGCATCCTTATTATCATAAAAATAACCATTGGACTCAAAGCCAAAAGAAGATAGCCATTCAGTTAATTTTTGTTTTCTTGTTTTCATTTTTTATCTCACTGAATAATCGTCTCGTTGTCCTTTTTTGTATCAAAAACCTTGTCCGTCTTTTCGCTAGTAACAATATCATACTTATTCAGATCAATTCGTGGAAAATTAAAAATCATGTTATAGAACAACGAGGATGTCCCCTTGAGCAGAACTTCGTATTGTCGTTTCTTGTCCAACAACTGCTGCTGGAATCCAAAGTGGTGAAAGAATCCAGAACCAAGACCAATTGATAATCTTGCACAGCTTCAAAACGATGAACGCAACGGAAAGAAGACCACTGAATCCGATTCCTGACGATGCTCCTTGACTCATATTTTTTCTCCTTTAATCGGTAGCGGGAGGTGGAATCTAACCACCAACTACTAGGTTATGGACCTAGTGATCTACCGCTGATCTATCCCGCCGTATTACCTTGTTTTCCTTATCCTAATCTTTGAATTCTTGTCAAACAACATAATAATTATCCAAAAACAAAACACAATTAAAATCAACCCAAGTGGAATCCAAATTGGAGATAAGACCCAAAACCAGGGCCAAGTAATTAATTTGCACAACTTTAGAACAACAAAAACAATAAGCAAAACGCCTGTAAAATTAATCCCGGTACTTTGTGTTTTTGATTTCATAATTTCACCTTACCATAAGAACTCAATGTTTGTCAAGTTCAAATCATTTTTAATGTTTGGGTTGACGATTTGTTCAAAAATATAATATCGATTTGCCAATCCGCCGCCTAATCGTGAGATCAAATATGTCTTTTCTGGATGATTTTGTATTTCGATTTTCAACTTTTCAATTTCTTCTTTATAAACGGGTAGATACTCATCAGGAGTATAGAAACAATCAGAATCGTTTCTAGGGAATTTTTTTGTAATGAAACCATAGGTGTTTGGAAAATCTCGCAGTACAGCAGCACCACCTTTCCCTTTTCTCAGGAGATTGTCTCCAAACACAAGAACATGGTTTTGATTATCTTTCAAATACTGTTCGTCAATTATTTTATCCACGCTTATTCCTCCATTGGAATATCGACAAGGTTCTGAATTAAATCTCGATTATCTTTAAATACGGGAGCTTCTTTCTGGAAATCAATAAAATACTTTCCAAATCTCTGAGAACCGTGAAGATTTTCCCAATCGTGACCCTTGTTTTGCAACAACGTTTTCATGTCGCCAACATTTTTCTTATGAAGTTGCTTATGCGAAAATACAGATTGAGCTAAACTCGCAACACTGTTTCGAATGCAATCGTTCTGTCTCCAGATGAAATAATTTACAACCTCTTCTTT
Source organism: Methanobacteriota archaeon (assembly GCA_903930505.1). The sequence goes on along the minus strand of CAIYYQ010000428.1, from coordinate 437 downwards.
CGGAAGAATGAAAACACGAGCATCAAAGCCAATGAATTTTTCAACGGTTATAGGATGAAAATATTTCTGAAGGTTCTTCAGAAAAACAATTGCCGCTCGACTGGATGAGGTTGAAACCATCTTCTGAATTCTGTTTCCGAACCAGGGCTCCGTTTCGAATGTGGTATAATTAACGAGCAAAATTGAAATTTCATCAGAATAAGTATAGCCAAAAACAGCACCATCAATTTCTTCAACAAGAGATTTAGTAGTATTTTCCATACTTTCTGAAAAATTATTATCAAAAGGTTTATTCATTTTTTTGGTTAGCTTGTCCAAATTCTCTTTCTGCTCTTCGTTAATGATTTCCGCTATCCTGTCTTTTCTAATTTCCCAGGTGTAATTATACCAGCCCGTTTTTTGGTTTCTGCTCTTCTGGTAGCATGAAATTCCTCTGT
>CAIYYQ010000427.1 GCA_903930505.1 Methanobacteriota archaeon | reverse complement strand
CGAAGCTGGTGATTCAACTCCTGATGTTCTTGTCTCAAATGATCAGCCTGGGACATCTTATGATCCTGGGACGATGGGGTATAGTGTCACGTATTATTGGCAGATTGTCTCTACTGATAATCATTTGTCTAGTACACCTGGGCCAGTTTGGAGCTTTACAACTGAAGCGCAGCCAATTCCTCCAGCACCCACACAAGTCACTGATATCACAGCTTGGCATATTTATCCAGGTGATTTATATAAGGGAATCGGCGGATATCCAGCAAAACAGTATACATATCAGAGCACTTCCACTGAACTAGGTAGCGACCTGTACTTCACGTTCTCCTGGGGAGACGGCAATAGCACCGTAGTTGGAAATGTCTCCGGTTCCGCATCTGCATCGCATACATATGGTGCTAAATACGGAACATACAGCATCACCGTCACCGTGAAACACGGGTCCAGCGGTATAGAAAGTACCCCGTCACCTGCACGCTCTGTAAGAATGTTTAAACTCGGTGACTGTAACAATGATAACAAGGTCACATTCGCTGATATCGACCCGTTCGTCGCAATGCTCGGTAGTCATCTACCTTATGTAGATGCTCACCCGGACCTGTATTGGTTCTCTGCAGACTGCAACTTGGACAACTCAGTCACGTTCGCTGATATCGACCCGTTCGTCGCGTTACTTGGTACATAGAAACAGATTCTGTTGTTGGAGAAGCAAATCGACTGAAAGAATGTCTTGAAGAAGGATGTATTCTTCTTTTCTTTCTCTTTTTGGTATCATTTCCGTGTTTTACTCGTTTTTGTTTGTCGTAATCTTTTAGGGTGTGGTTAGAAGAGAATTATTTTTGCTTTAAACTCTTAAAATAAAAATTTATTCATCATACGAGTTTATAATTATAAAATATTTTATGTTTTAATATATTTTATTGGACGAAATATAAACAAAAAGAAAATTATGTGAAATTCTCTAATAACAGAAATGTTTAAATATAATTACAATACAAATATATATTGTATAAAATAAAAATTAAGGGGGTAAGTAAAATGATGGATAAGATAGATTATATTTTAAAGGCAGATATTACAGTGAAGAGTCTTTCGATCCTTGTGACAGTGTTTATGTTGTTAACCGTTGTCCCAGGGTTAACTGCTGCGCAGAAAACAACAGAAGATGGTGCCCAAACAATTGAGAAGCAGTTTGTGTTCTCTCCGCCAGAAGTCGTCACTGCAAAGGATGGCTATGTGCAATTGCAGGTAGATGGTGCGTCGGAAACCCAAAATAATCCGGGTGAGCCAACGTTGCCTCTTTGTGTGTATAGTTTCGAGTTGCCGTATGGCTCTGCAGGAGTCACCGCTGAATTAACTCCTTTGTCTGTTGAAAGCATGGTTCTTGCGGATAAGGTTATTCCTGGTCCTGTGCCTTATCTTGTTGGTGAGGGACCTCATCCGTTGGCGAGGGCTCTGTTAAAGGTTTATAGCTTGATAACATCGTTAAGACCTCCTGAGGTAGCAAAAGGAGTGCAGTTTGATGCGATGAAAGAGAGCATCTATAACTCAAATGCGGGTTATGGAGAAATGTTTTCCTATAATACCTATGTCGGGGTGAATGCTGAGGGTACTCTTGTCACGTATGTGGTTTGTCATATTATGTCTGTTACGTTTTCATCGGTGGCATCTGGTACTTTGAGTTATTTCACGGATGCAACCGTGAAGGTTTCGTATACCCGGCCTGAGCCTAGTACAGGGTCGTTAGCTACTGTTGAGCAGTATGATCTGTTAATTTTGGCTCCGAAAGGGTATCAAAACTTGCTGCAGCCTTTGGTTACCCATAAGGAAGCGATGGGGTTGAAGACAAAGTTGGTTACGTTGGATGAGATTTATAGTAATGCGTATTTTGATGTTTCAGGGCTTCGTGATAATCAAGAGATGATAAAGTATTTCATTTATCAAGCGAAACTCAACTGGAATGTTGTATATGTGTTAGCTGTGGGTGGGTATCGGTCGTATTCTGGTTTGAATAACCCGAATTTAGAGTTCCCGGTGCAAATGCACTATAACGATGTAGGAGATGGAGATCCGTATTACACCTGTGATCAGTATTATTCCTGTTCCGTTCGATATGATCCTGTGAAAGGAGCAGTGTTTGACGACTGGGACTCTAACGGGAACGGGAGACCAGCAGAATTTGATGGACAAGGGAGAGATGAGTTTGATCCGTATCCTGAGGTGTTTTTCGGAAGATGGGCATGTACCGACCGCAAAGAAGTACAAACCATGGTTGACAAAACCATCTATTACGAGACGAACACATATGGTCAGGATTGGTTCAAAACCTTGATGACCGTCAGCGGTGATGCCTTTGGTGATCACCCGGATCTTGGACAAAACTGGGACACCACTTTGGTTCCTGATGGAGATTACACGATTTATGGGGTGAGTAAGGTTGGTTCGCTGTACGGCCCGATTGATCAAGTTCAGATCACAGTGGATCATTCCGCTACTTCAAGAGTGACTCCGGGGAATGATGAACAGAACATTATTGAGCCATTGGACCCGGAGCAAAAAACCAAGTATCCGGCGAAACCGGTGGCTGAAATCGTTGTCCCTCAGAATGGTGACGTCCTCGGGAATACAGATGTAGGCCCGTACACGCCAGATACAGAATCAGAGTTTTATGGAGGAGGCGGTTGGGCTGATGTGTCATATGTTAATGGTGTGGTTAGCATAAAGGCGAAATCCTATGATCCCCGACCGCATGAGACCGGTGATATGATGTCTCATACCAAGATTCAGATTTGGATCAATGATAGCAACGGGAATATGATAAAACAGTATGCATGGATGGATGCCTCCGAGGCGTTTGAAGGGGAACAAATGACGAAAACAGCGTCGATGCTGCTTCCTGCGTTTAACCATACGAAAATCTGGACTTCCAATGGTAACTTCTCTAAGATGTGGGATGTGCTCAATGCATTTAGCGAAGGCCATGGTATTGTCTATTTCAATGGTCACAGCAGTTGTATGATGTGGGGTGATCATTTCCCTGGTATCCCTGGTGGTCGTGACGATGGTTTTGTGGATGGTTTAGGGGTTCTCAGCCTCCAGTATGCTGGGTTGGAGCGGTACCAATCTCAAGAAGGTGATCCGCTGTTCCCGATCGACCAGCTGACCAATGGGAATAAACTCCCGATCACCCTTCTCCTTGGGTGTCATAGCGGGTTTTTTGATACCAGTCCGATGCGATTGCTTTCTGATCCGTATGCTGCGCTGTGGGGTGTAGGTCATATCGGGTATTATGGCAGCTGGGTCCCTGAGGGTATGGCCTGGCGTTTAGCTCGGCAACCGCAAGGTGGCTCTATTGCAACCATTGGTTTCACAGGTATGGGGTATGGCGGTCCTGGTGATCTGATGATGTTTTTGATTCTGGCAGGATATGCTGGTGGGAATGATACGCTTGGCGCTGCCGTTACCATGGGATTGAATGCTTACGCTGATGTCTATGATCCTGTTGTATTAGACCAGTTCTATCTGAAGACATGGGGAGAAACCGTTCTTCTCGGTGATCCCAGTTTGAAGATCGGTGGGTATCCACCGAAAACTGGTGCTCTTGCTGGTGAAACCGATCAGATAGTGTTGCATGCTCAGCAGGTAGATCCATCAATTGTTGGTCATCTTGATGCCCCTATGCCGGCGACCATCGTCAAACCTTTAAGTGCAACAACATCAGGTGCAACTGCATTATCATCCAGTGATGTTAAAATCACGACAAGCTTGTTGGATGATAAAACACCATCGTTTGTCTCTAACAGTAGCTCTGGTAAATTCCTTGCAGGATATATCAAGGAGGTTCCCCTGTATGATGGTCTGGAATTAGATTCGGGATTTGTCTACTCACCGGGTGGTTCGATATGGTATTCTGTTCCTGGTCCATGGCCTGGTAATCAGACCTATATCAGTGTTGATTCCGCAGGATATGATATGGATTCCAGTGCTGATGGAACGATGTGGGATGGTGCCTATGCAACGTTTGGTGACCAAGGTTGCGGTACGCACGTCGTGGTAATGGGAGATATAGCGCATCCTGAAACCTGGGGTTCTATCACATGGGGTGCATGGATTCTGGAAAACGTAGGGGCAAAAGGTGTAGCGCTGGTGAGTGGGTATCCCCATCCAACCGTATGGCCTGAGGGTCATTGGATCTTCGGACAAATCTCCACTCTCAATCTGATTGGTGTTCCAGGATTTGATTATATTGCTTATGGACGTCCCTGCTTTTTCATGCCCACTCCGACCAAGTTCGGATCTGGATCTGTTGGATGGATTTTACTTGAACATTGTGCAAATATCTCTGGTGATGTTGATCAAAGTAACCTCTACAGTCACTGGGCGCTTGAAACACAAACCGGTGGATACCTGACAAGTGTTATCTGTGATATCGATCACTGGGGGGAACCAGGTCATTACGAAATGGAGATCCCGGGTGCGTTTAAGCATCCTGATGTTGCCGCAGCTAATGGTTACGCCTATGTAGCCTATGAAAATGGGAGCGGCATCTCCTGCGTTGTCTCCTCCGATAACGGACAAACGTGGGTTCTCCATTCACCTACTGTTAATGGTCAATATCCAAAGATTGTGATCAATGACAATGGTAGTATCGATTGTTACTATCTACGAGCTGGTAAAATGTACAAATCCTACAGTGCTGATCATGGGGCAACATGGACAGAAACTGGTACGGTGACTCTTACCACCGTCGCTGATGTCCCCTATCCCTTTGATGTTACCACAGAGGGCTATATCCTTTCAGGATCTGATAAAGATCTCTACGCCAATATCTATCCATTCACCCCAGTGCCCTTTGTGATGCTCGATGATATCAGACTTGAAGGCAGAGGCACTATTGTGGCAAATGTCACAAACACGGGTCTCGGATATGTTGGTATTCTTGACTGGACGATAACCATAGCAGGTGATAGCCCCATCGGGAGGTTCCTCGGGAGTTCATTATTGTACATACTCTTCAAAGGACGTGTTCTCAGCGGTGGTGCCACCAGCGACACTATAGCATTATCTCCGAAAGAATCCGAAACACTGAGATCTACGCCTGTGTTCGGTTTCGGACATGTTATGATCACCGTAAGCGTCAGCTACAATGACAATGTGCTCGCAGAGAAATCTGAGGATGCTTTCCTGCTTGGCGGACGGATATTGTTACATCATGGGGTGGAATAACATGAAGGCGGAAACAACCATGAAGACACGCACACTTAATATTGGTATTTGTTTCATGCTGCTGACTTCAACGATACTTCTTGGACTTGTAGGAACGGTGAGCGCTACTGCCCCCGGTGTCCCGGGGAGACCAGGTGGACCATCGGAAGGTAGTCATCAT
>CAIYYQ010000426.1 GCA_903930505.1 Methanobacteriota archaeon | reverse complement strand
TAATTCATCAATATTATCTTGAAGAAATTTGTCTAATGTATCAATCCATTGACGTTGAAATTTATCATATTCTTCTTCATGTTTAAGTAATTCCTCTTCGCAATAATACTCCTCTATTATTGTATATTTAATTCCTTTTTTATCTAGCTGATAACAAACCTCCGGTGTGAGTGCAATAATCTTACTTTCTTTATCAAATTGTATTTCAGAACTATATGCTTCCATTAGGTAAGTATTCATAAAACAATTTCCCCTAATAATTACGTTCGTTGCCGAGTGAGATACCACATGAATGAAGCCCCAACTGGGCTGAGAGCTTGCCGAGGAACGAAAGCGGAACGAGATTATAAGGACGTAGCCCTTATTTCATTTAATAGTTGTTAAGTGAAATTCGAAAACCTGTCGTTCTTGACGAAAGTAAATCGTAAATCCCTTTAGTTGTCACTTTTGTTAAACGAAACAAAACAGAAAGAATATGGAATGTTTTGCACTTTTCATAACAAACATTTCAATCATGATCAACCAAAAGTTAATAAATCGACTTTCTTCAATTTTTCCGCTCAACTCGTGTTCACACTTCATAAAAATTCAAAGGATATTTTTAATACCAAAGATTAATGTGATTCAGCTGTAGCCTGGAGAAATTGTTTCATCTGAAACTGCACGACACAGTACATTAAAAATTATTTCCATGTGTAATCTGGTGCATAGAGATATTATGAACGAATCAAATCCCACGTTAAAGGAGCACCTCTTTTGATCGATTGTTTTGCTTTTTTTCCTAAAATTGCTTTTAGATATTTGGGTTTAAGACCGTTACCAGGTCTAATAGATTTTACATTTTCTTCAGAGAATACTTCTCCTTTTTTAATATCTTGTACTGCAAACAGAGAACGTCGAAATCGCCGTGTTTGTTGAACCTTTTTTGAAAGTCTATAGGTTGGTTTCCCAAGTGATTTTTCAACATCTCGTATCAACGTTACCATTTCAGCGAATTCATGAGGTTCTAACGAAAATTTAGCGTCAAGGCTTTTCATTGTTCTATCTAAAATAAAATGTTTTTCGATAACTTTTGCACCGATTGCAACTGCAGCGATAGGTACTGAAACGCCTAGAGTATGATCAGATAAACCAACAATGGTTTTGAATTTTTTTTCCAAATATGGAATCGTTAATAAATTCATTTCTTCATAGGGGGCAGGATACGCGGAGACGCATTTCATTAAAATAATCTTGTTATTGCCCTTTCCCCTGCATGCATTCACCGCTTCTTTAATATCTGCAAGAGTTGCAATGCCGGTAGAGATAATAACAGGTTTTTCTTTTGATGCAATATATTCTATCAACGGGATGTCGGTGATTTCAAATGCAGCAACCTTGTATGCAGGCACATGCATTTTTTCCAGAAAATCAACAGCAGTTTCATCGAACGGTGAAGAAAAACATACTAACCCAAGTTCTTCTGCGATTTTCTTTAGTTTTGGTTGCCATTCCCATGGTGTATAGGCTTCCTGATACAACTGATACAATCCCTTCCCATCCCAGATAGTTCCATGCTGTATCTGGAACAATCGATTTTTTAAATTCAGAGTCATGGTATCTGGCGTGTAAGTTTGCAACTTTACCGCATCTGCACCAGATTTTTTAATAGCCTTAATAGTTTTCACTGCGATGTTAAAATCCTGAAGATGATTGCATGAGAGCTCAGCGACGATAAACACAGGATTATTGTTCCCGATAATTCGTTTACCTATAGTACATCTCATAATAACCCAACATTCATCATTTTTTCTGTAATATAAACATAATCTCAGGTGAATACTGTTCTGTTGCTCTCACACCCATTTTTGTAAGCTCCACGGATAATTTATTGATTGGTGCGAAATAATCTGGTTTTCCCTCAGATAGATATGCATTATAGATTCTTGAGATAAAATAATAGAGACTTTCAAAATCAATTTTTTCTTTAATGATAAAATACGTCTTAATGTCGTCTATGAAATCCTCTGTTAAATATTCGTTAAATGATTTTACTTTTATTTCATCCAGGTTAAGCTGTGTCCGGATTTTGTTTATTTTCTCCAATGGTTCAACGAAACACTCTATCATGACGTACATGCCATTTTTCTTTAGAAGGGAATGTATGTTTTCAATTGCTTTTCGTTTTTTGTTTCCTTTCAAGTTTATCAGCAGGCGTTTACTCATCATTTGGTCAAACTCACAATCAAAAAAATCTTTCAGTTTTTCTGATGATGCATCCTGTACCGTAAACTGGACATTTGCAATATTCTGTGATTTTTTCTGCTCATTTGCGATATCAATCATTTCTTCAATAAAATCAACGCCGTAGAACTGAGATTTCTTTTTTTTCTTTGCAAGCTCAAGTAATAATCGTCCGTTTCCGCATCCAATATCACCTATTGTTTTTCCATCTTCTATGATTTTCTCTAGGAAGTATAGTTCAAGTTCCTCTTCAAGTGGGTCGAAATTTACTGCTTTGACGTCGAATTTGTATTCTTTTGCTTGATTCGTCCAAAAATCCTTGTTTGTTTGGTTACTTTTATTCATTTCATCAATCTCACAAGTTTAAATGCTTCAGCGTATTTGACTCCGGCACTTATCCCCCAATATTGTGCATCTATCGTGAGCCCTTCGAGGGATCGAGGATGGGGAAATGATCGTAACTCTGATTTGTATGCGTTCATCGCTTTAAGTTTTGTTGAAAATGTTTTGGTGATATCAAAAAATACATCTGGGGAAAAATCAGTTGGATAGCCCCATTCAGTTGATGAGAACACTTTAAATGAGTAAATTTCTTTTACCGGTTCAGTCGGCACCGGGCGTGTAGCTGTTATGACCGCTGAATAGGTTACTTGATGGTCTATGTTTAAGTCATGATGATAATGGGTAAAGATAATATCAGGTTGGATTTTATTTTTAATTTGTTCAACAACCTTGATAAACTCAAGAAGGGAAAGAGAATCAAATAGGTTATCCGGAAAATCAAAAAAGAAAATATTTTTTACTCCTATCAAGGAATTTGCTTTCTTTGCTTGGTCTTTGAGCAAATCTAAGTCTTGTTTTCTTTTCTGAATGTCTCTTTTTTTATCTCGAGACGTTATACCCTCTCCTAGGATAAGTGTGTAGACTTCATGGTCTTCCTTTGTTAATCGGGCAATGGTTCCACCGCAACCGATAATTTCATCATCAGGATGAGCAGCAACAACTAATATGCGTTTTTTTATCATTTTTTCAAATCCTTTTTTAATTTGATTATCGCTTTAGCGGTTAGTACCCCTTTATTCAATTTCGCATCTGAAAATTCAATTTTATACTTGGGTGTCTCAACGAACGCTAAGGGATATTCTTCTGCATCAAGCATTCTTATAGAATCATATATTTTCTCAAGGTCATCTATATTCATAATTGAACTTTCTTCAGGTTTTCTTCGTTCAAACCTTACAATGTCTCCTTTTTGAGGAACAGGTTTCGGTTCGTTTTTTATAATGTATGGAATCATTTCAGTGAAAATTATCTTTGACGTTCTTTCAAATATTTCAGTAGCAGATCCCTCCAAAGATAATTCTTTTTTAAGATATATTGCCCCTGCATCAAGCGTATCACATGCCTTCAAAGCAGATATTTTTGTTTTCGTTTTTCCTCGCACAATTAAATTCTGAAGAGGACTTCCACCGCGACCATATGGCAAATCAGTCATGTGAAAAATAATACATTCAAAATTCTCGTAGATCTTCTTCGGTACTTTCCACGACCAATGAGGAAAAAAAATAAATCGAGGATTTATCATCTGAACTTTTTCATGCGTAAGATCTTCATTGTTGGAAATCACATACACTTTTTTATTCGAATATTTTTTAATAAATTTTTTCGCTTCGATTATATTCCATGATTTTACCGTCGCGATAATAAATGTATTTTTCATTGTTTTAACCACATCACAGTTACTCGTTTTTTCTTCAACGACTCTATCACTATTATTATTTACAATTTTCTAGGAAATCGACAATTCTTTTTTTTCCCTTTCCATCGATTAAATGTTTTCCATTTTCACTCAGTGTTTTTCGTAACATATGATTATCTAGTAGTTCTCTTAAAGCATCTTCTATGTTTTTTCTTTTTACATTCAGTTCTGAGCCGAGATACATGCTTATCATTTGTGAATGTAACTCCCGTGCAATATTTAATTGATTATCAGCAATGGTAATGATAATGTTAGGTATGCCAAAGTAAGCCAATTCATAACAGGAACTTCCGCCAGCGCTAATTGCAATATCAGAATCAAGATAAAAATTTAACATATTTTCTGGAGAAAATATTATCTGACAATCCATTTTACTTTCGCTTATGTACTTTTGGATATGATCATGATAAAGGTTATATGGACCAACAATTACACCTATTTCCGCATCGATATTCAGTTCATTCAGTGATTGTAGAATTTTTATTGTAAGATCGCTATGATCATATCCGCCCAGGGTTATCAATATTTTTTTAACTTGATTATTCATCTTTTTTTTATTACGTTTTAATAATTCTTCTCGAAGTAAAACGTATTTTGGTCCAAGGAGAAATTTTGTATATGTCTCTGCTGTAAAAATTAATTTTTCCGCACCTATATTTTGATTTAATACGATATCGGAAAAATAATACATTTGAGCTGTGTCATCTATCGATAATACGGAAAAACCGTTTCTTTTTATTTCTTTCACATACTCAGAATTTATGTTATAATGATCTGTGACAATCCAATTTGCCTCATGTTGTTTTGAAAAACGTATGAGCACACGTAAATCTTCCTGAAGAGATGTTCCCGTTTCCGGTTTAACATAAATTCCACGAATTTTTTTTATTTTTTGGATGAAATCTTCGCCATCTATCTTCGAGAGAAAATAACAAATATTTCCACTTTTTGTTAACTCTTCAGATAAAGCTAAACAACGCATCAGATGGCCAAGACCCAATGTTTCTGTTGAATCAACTCTAAAAACAATGTTCATTAAATGACCTTTATCGGCAATTCTCCTTCAAGAAGCTCGGAAACGTTCCCTTTACGTTCTGCATCTATAGTGATCTTCAATGCTTCATCAAATACATTAAGAGTATAAACAACATCTTTATCAGATAATTTGTAGGATGGAAGCATATTCCATACAAAATACACTCCTCTTTTTGCTACCTCTTGCATAAATAAGGTTTTCACTTTAACATCATCCTGACCTTTAGTATTTAGATATTTAAAATCAAGACGAGGACCCAGACCAATACATTCGATTTTACTTCCATGTTTCTTAGCAAGTTTGTTAAATTCATCTCTGATAGTATTTCCAATTTTAAAAATCCTTTCATACACATGCTCTGTTTTTAAGATGTCGACAACAGCAAGAAACGCGGCTAACGATAACAGTTCTCCACCAAATGTTGAAGAAACAAAAATTTTATCCTTTGCTTTTTCCATAATTTCTTTTTTACCTACCACGGCAGATAATGGTAAACCACCTGCCATTGATTTACCGAAAATTGCAAGATCTGGAGTAACTCCAAAATATTCCTGTCCGCCTCCAAGAGCAAAACGAAAACCAGTAACTACTTCATCAAATATCAAGAGAGCACCGTTGTCCTTTGTTATCTGTCGTAATTTTTGGAGATAATTATCTTTTGGTAGCTCGCCTCCTTCGAAAGGCTCGATGATGATACAAGCAATCTCATCTTTGTGCTGTTCAAATAATCTCTTGACCGTATCAAAATCATTATATTTCACCTCAAAAACATTTTCTTTATACTGATGAGGAATACCACCATTTTTTATTGAATCAGCTAAACACCATTCATGCCAACCGTGATAATGACCTTTTATCACCTTTTCTCGCCCAGTATACGCACGGGCAATACGTACAGCAGCTTGCGTACCTTCAGAACCAGTTTTCATAAAACGAACCATCTCAGCACAAGGAATAATCTCAATAAGTGTTTCAGCGGCTTGTATTTCAAGAGGACTAGGTAACGAAAAAATCGTTCCTATCTCCAATTGTTTAAGTATTGCTTTTTTAACTTTAGGATTGTTGTAACCTACAAAACATGCACCTATTCCCATAGTATAATCTATGTATCTATTTCCTTCTAAATCCCAGGCATATGCGCCATCTGCTTTAACAAAATAAATAGGTGATACTCCTTTAACTCCTACAGAGGCCATTTTACTATATAGCTGCGTGCCGTTCATTATAATCTGTTCGGCATGTTTCCAGAGTTCTAGAGATTTTTTAAGATCGGATTTTTTATTTTTCACCATGTTTTTCACTCCTTTTGCATATTTTATCTTTCTTCAAAGAACTAAGATACCCTTCATTCCTTTGAATACCGGCGTTTATTTCCTTCAAATCAGGGTATTTTTGCAATAATTCTAAAATATCCTGCATATGAAACATTGTTTTTTCCTTATAAAGTCTTTTAAAAATCTCTTTAACAAATTCCAAATCTTCTTTCCGATCTACCGTCCAGCGCAAGTTCGAGAGATCAGCAGTATTTCTAACATTACTAATTCTAAATTTCTCTGGATGATTTACAATATATGGCGTGACATGCTCTCGTTCAGACAATAATTGTGCTTCTTTCCATGCTATTTCCAATGCTTTAAATGAAAATACTTCTACATCCAATCCATCAGGGTAGGTCGGCTCTAAAGTATTAGTTACATAGTCGTATTTATTTTCTAAGAAATATTGGATAACCTGATCTACAATATGTGGATCTATTAGTGGGCAATCACCTGTGATTCTTACAACAATATCTGCTTGATATTTCTTAGCTGCCTTGTAATATCTATCTAATACGTCTTCAAAATT
>CAIYYQ010000425.1 GCA_903930505.1 Methanobacteriota archaeon | reverse complement strand
TGGGAATGCTGGAAGCAGTTTCGCTTCGTCTAGTGCTAAAGGTCCAAACAACGTGTTTGGATCTGAGCACGAGATGTGGTACTATTCATGAGTCTGCAATGGCGAGCCGCCAAAGCATTATTTTTCATTCCATTCCCAGACTCATAGTCATCCAAAATGGTATACTCATTGTTCTTCGTTGTTCTCCATTGATTTTTTAGATTTTATGATGAGATCGAGCCAGGTAGATTTCTCGTTGGCGAGTCCGATCATCATGGCCGGAGTCATATTATCCAGTGCCATATGCGGTTTTATGAAGTTATAATAGATCGCGAAGCCATCTGCAAATCGTATGGTGCTTTCTTCGTCGTACAACCCTGCCATCGTCTTGGTTCTTAATTTAATGGTTTCGTTCATTCGTTCCATTTTGTTGTTCAATGCCTTGGTCAAAGATCCTTGCAAATGAATCACTGGTTTCTCGGGGTTTGCTCCGAGTTCTTTTTTTATTGCGTTGCTGTAGGATTCCAGTCCGTCAGTCACTACCTCCAGTGGTCGTTCTTCACTTGTTTTTAAGGCTTTTTTCAGTAGCGCAGATGCTTCTTCTTCACCGCGTTTCTGGCTGATGTACGTTGCTATGAGAAATCGGGTTTCCGAATCGAGCAACGACCAGAGCAGCAAATGGCGTCCGTTTACTTTGAGGACGGTTTCGTCAGCGTGCCATCGCTCCGAGTATTTTGCATTTAATCCTTGGGTATACTTGGCTATTAACTCGACGTATTTTTTTATCCAGTAATAGATTGTCCCATGGGAGATTTTTATTTTGTGCGATGTTTCTAGGTGTTGGACGATTTGTCTGAGGCTGAGACCGCGATAATAGAGGTCTAGTGATGTTGCTATGATATCTGCCCGGTTTTTCATGCCTTTAAAACCAGTGATACGTCCGGTGAAACGTCTTTTACAGGATTTGCAGAAGAATCGTTGTGTTTGTCCATTGCGATTAAACCGTATTCCCCGCTTGATGACATTATTTTTTTGTTTGCAGAGGGGACAGTGATCCTCTTCACCGAAGAATTCTGCATCGAGCTTTATCTTTTCCAGTGTTTGGTAGTACTTGACAGCGTGCACATGTTTGCAGCTTTGAGTGTTCTTCTGGTAGTCCATACAGTCACATGCCCAATGAGTTCGTTGCCATTTTACCGTATAGTTTGCTTTCGGGTTGGATTGGGATCGAACAAGATAGTTTGAGTCATCTATTTTTTTTAAATTCCCTGATCTGACAATCTGGACGCCTCTGTTTTCTTTTCCTCTGTCGCAATTGCTATGTTGCATATTTATGCCTCCAGAATGAAATTCAGTCTCTTCCATATCTCATAGGTGAGTTCTAAATCGTTTTTGTTATACTCTATGATGTCCTGGATCCTTTCCTGTTGATACAAGATCGGTACAGGAACATCGAAGTGCAGTTTTCCCTTTCCAAGGAGGAATTGCGCCCATTCGTTTAACGTCCCTGGTCTGTTGAAATTATACCCTCGTTCGAATCCTTTCAGTATCATCATCAGGTCTGTGGAGGTAGCTCGATAGAATGCGTTTGCTGGGAGTCTGTGCTTCATGCATTTTCCCAAAATATATCTTTTATCGTATGCAAGGTTATACCCTATGACTTGACGGTACTGGTGGGCATTAAAATGTTGCAAGAACTTCATGAGCAGCACCTCTTCATTTTCGTCATGGAAAACCTTGATTTCTTTTGAATCGACGTCCATGGCACCGATGGTGATAATTCTGCCTTGCCACGGATTGCAATCTGTTGTTTCAATATCAATGATGCATGTTTTCTGGTCATATTTATTATTCAAAGTAATCACCCCCTTTTTTGTTCTTCATACGTACATCCCATGTTGGGTCGTGTTTTCTTTTTTCAAGGCTTCAATCAATGGTTCTTTCTTTCGTTCAAATTTGTCGATATCTTTGATTTCATCCATCAGAGAGCTCGCGATATAGCGTAGTGTAGCTGCAGTGCATCGAATTTCACAAAGACATTTGTTGTAAATATCTGGTTTTCCTTTTTCAGAGCCGTTGGATTCGACGTCAGGGTAGCATACGAAGCATAACAGGCGGCCTTCTTGAGTGTCGAGGTGTACTAGTGCTCCGTCGATTGAAAAGATTTTAAGCTCGCTTGTATCGTATTTCACGTCGCATGATTCTTCTTCAAAGATCTCTACACCTGGGTTTTCCTTGGCGATTATTGATTTTTGTGTTTTAGCTGTTTCTTTGGTGAGAATTAAGCGTTTCTTGCTCATCTTGAATACCTCCATTGGCCATGGTTGCAGGCAAAAGATGGAGAAGAAGTTGGATGAGAAGTTTGCAAATGTGCCTACAGCGTGTTTGGAAGAGTTTTTGAACTTTGTCAAAAAGTTTC
>CAIYYQ010000424.1 GCA_903930505.1 Methanobacteriota archaeon | reverse complement strand
TTATATAGATCAATCTGCCACGATTTCCTCATCTTCATATAACCAGGTGAACAACATGAATTTATATCAAACCCCTATCCAGTACAACATCAATCATGTTGCCTTAGAGAAAAAAGAGCCATTACGCAATGAAATTCTGGATTTTATTCATGCAGTATCTCAACATAAATGTCCATTGGTTTCTGGTCATGATGGAGTCATGGCGTTGAAAATCGCGGAAGCAGCAACTCAATCGTATAAAAAAGGACAGGAGATAAAGATTAAATGATTCATGAATCAGCGTACGTCGAAGACGGTGTTCAAATAGGTGATGGAACCAATATATGGCATTTTGCTCATGTGCGAAAAGGAGCAAAAATCGGGAAAAACTGCAACATTGGAAAAGATGTATTTATTGATATAAATATCGAAATAGGCGATAACTGTAAAATTCAAAATTTCGCTTCGTTATATCATGGATTAACCGTTGGAAACAATGTTTTCATCGGCCCTCATGTATGTTTCACTAACGATCTGTACCCACGGGCGTTGATCTGGACTGATGATCGCGTTGCAAAAACCATAGTCCAAGATGGAGCATCCATTGGTGCAAACTCAACAATTGTCGCAGGAACAACTATTGGAAAATACGGAATGGTGGGAGCAGGCTCCGTTGTCACGAAATCAGTTCCGGATCATGGGCTCGTCTTTGGAAACCCTGCTCGCTTGCATGGTTTCGTCTGCGAATGCGGCATGAAGATGAAGGAGCTGGGAAAGAAAGAAAAACATATTGTTTTCCAATGTCCTGAATGCAAAAAAACTCTTGAAATCACAAAAGATGTGTATAAGGAGCTAGAAGTATGATACCCATTGCAAAACCGTTAATTGGATTGGAAGAAAAAAACGCAGTTATGAAAGTTCTTGACTCTGGAATGATTGCCTCAGGACCACGTGTTGAAGAGTTTGAAAAACGCTTTGCAGAATATGTTGGGACAAAACACGCGCTGGCAACAACATCAGGGACAACCGCGTTACATCTCGGTTTACTTTCGTTAGGAGTTAAAACTGGTGACGAGGTTATCGTACCATCGTTCTCGTTTGTCGCCACCGCCAATTCCATACTGTTCTGTGGGGCAAAACCAGTGTTCTGCGATGTTGACCCAAGAACATTTACTCTCGACCCTGAAAAAGTAAAAAAGATGATTACAAAAAAGACAAAAGCGGTTATGCCGGTTCATCTCTATGGACAAGCAGCAGACATGAATCCTCTTCTAGAAATTGCAAAAAAACACGATGTACACATCATTGGTGATGCTGCACAGGCACACGGAGCAAAATACGATGGAAAAATGGTCGGATCCTTTGGTGATGTCGAATGTTTCTCGTTTTACCCGACGAAAAACATGACGACAAGCGAAGGAGGAATGGTGACCACAAACAATAGTGACATCGCAGAAAAAGCAAACTCCCTGAGGAATCATGGACGGGAGAAAACAAAATGGGGGTATGAACATGGATGTGTCGGATACAATTATCGTATGACCGATATCTCAGCAGCGATTGGACTTGAACAGTTAAAAAAACTCCCGATGTTTAATGAAAAACGGCGGGAAAACGCTCATTATCTCACAAAAAATCTCGGAAACGTAAATGGGATAACACCTCCCTATGAATTAAAAAACGCGGAGCATGTATATCACCAATATACGATAAAATGTACCGCTCGAGAAACACTCATAGAACAGTTAAAAAAGAACGAAATTGGATACGGCATTTACTACCCAAAACCAATGCATCATTACCCGCATCTCGAATCATACGGGCATAACGATCTGAAGATTTCAGAACAACTTTGTAACGAGGTTCTTTCGCTACCGGTTCATCCAGCGCTCAGCTCACAAGATTTAGAGAAAATAGTGAACGTGGTAAATGAAAGTTCATAAAAAAATGGAAAGACAAAATTGGAAACGAGTTTGAAAATATGACGATCGCTGTTATTGGGTTAGGAAAAGCAGGACTGCCGCTTGCTGCGGTTAT
This sequence comes from Methanobacteriota archaeon, assembly GCA_903930505.1. Next base: position 10,149 of record CAIYYQ010000424.1, on the reverse strand, counting down.
TGCGGAGGCAGGGCTTTCTGCTTTGGGTGTTGATGTTGATGAAAAACGCTGCATACAGGTAAATAAAGGGGTTAATCCCATCCCTGAAGAAACAGGTTTAGACGAACTCATCAAAAAATACGGCGGAAAAACTCTTGTTGCTACATCAAAGTATGCTGATGCAAAAGATTGTTGTTTTTTTATTGTGATTGTTCCCTTGTTTATCGATGATCAAAACAATGCTGATTTTTCTATTTTAGAAGATGCATTTAGACACGTGGGAAAGCTTTTGAAGAAAGGTGATTGTGTTGTCTTGGAAACAACGGTTCCCCCCGGCACAACAGAAACAATAGTGAAAAAGTGGTTGGAAGAAGAAAGTGGTCTACATCTTGGTGATTTTTATCTCGCACATTCCCCTGAGCGAATTATGACGGGATATAGTATTTCTCGGTTGAAAAAATTTCCAAAAATTGTTGGAGGGGTTGATGAAGTTAGTGGGAGGAAAGCATTTGATGTGTATAAACAATTTATTGGATCTCTATCGTTAATTTCCTCTGCACGGGTTGCTGAATTTGTCAAAGTTATTGAAGGATGTTACCGGTTTACTAATATTGCGCTTGCTAACGAACTATTTAAAATCGCTTGTGAACTTGATATTGATTTCTTTGAATCGCAAAATGCTGCGAACCATGAATTTTGCCATATCCATCTGCCGTCAACTGGTGTCGGTGGACATTGTATCCCAGTGTATCCATGGTTTTTAATGAAACAGATGCAAAAAAGACAAAAAGATGATCATACTGTTGTCCTACGTGCGTCTCATCATGTAAACGAGGATATGGTTGATTTTTTAGCTCAACGCATCATTCGGTATTGTAAGAATCTAAACAAACCATTAAAAGAGGTACGCATTTGTGTAACGGGAATAACATTTAGGAAAGGCGTTAAAAGTCTTTATAAAAGCAGAAATCTAGCACTAGTAAAACATTTAAAGAAACTAGGGCTAAAGGTATACGTTTATGATGAACTTTATACTAAGAAGGAAATTGAACAGATGAAGTTATCATTTTCGACGCCAGATAAAACCGATGTTATTTTCAATCCATTTACGTTACATATTGCTGAAGGAAATGTTAAGGGGTGTTTGAATGCAAAGAAAATATCAAATGTGTAAACGCTGTGTGATGGATACAACCGATCCAGATATAATTTTTGATGAAGATGGATTTTGTAATCATTGCACTGATGCATTAAAGAAATTACATTCATATCCGCTTAATCTTAGCGCGGCGGAAAAGGAAAAAGAACTGCAAAAAATAGCTGAAAGAATCAAGGAATCTGGGAAGAACAAGGACTATGATTGCATTGTGGGGATAAGTGGTGGTGTAGACAGTAGTTATGTTTTATATCTAGTTAAGAACCTTGGTTTACGGCCACTTGCGGTTCATGTAGATAATGGATGGAACACCGAGTTTTCAGTAAAAAACATGGAAAAAATTTTGAAAAAATTAGATGTAAAGCTGCATACTGTGAATGTTGATTGGGCTGAATTTAAAGATTTGCAACTGTCTTTTCTAAAATCGTCTACGCCTGATTTAGAGATACCAACAGATCATGCGCTTATTGCTACACTTTATCAGGTTGCATTAAAATATAATGTTAAATACATTATCAGTGGTCATAATGCCATAACGGAGTCTATAGCGGTTCCCAAATGGTCACATGGTCATTACGACTGGCGATATGTTAAACTCATGCAAAAGAAATTTGGTTCAAAGAAACTAAAAACATATGCTCATTACACGTTATTTAATATATTTTATCGACAGGTTATAAAAAAGATAAATATAATAACAATAATTGACTACCTGCCTGAATATAATAAACAGAAGATCATTTCTTTTCTGGAAAAAGAATTTGATTGGAAGAATTATCCTGGAAAACATGGCGAATCCATCTACACGTTTTTTATCCAATCCCATATCTTACCTACTAAATTTAATTATGATAAGCGAAAAATGCATTTATCAAATCTTATTTGTGCTGGTCAGATAACACGAAATGAAGCATTAGAAGAATTAAAAAAGCCGCTCTTTACAGAATCGGAGCTGCAAGAAATGAAAAAATATGTATGTGATAAATTGGAAATTACCACAGAAGAATTTGAATCATTTATGGCATTGCCAAATAAAAGCTACTATGATTATCCATCATATGAAACCCATCCTATTTATAGAATATTAAGAGATGTGTATAAAAAAATAAAGCCGCAGCAACTATAAATAATTGTTATTATCGGTTATGGGATCGGTTATTCATTATTTATGTGGTATACAAAATGACAACAATATGCTTTTTAGGAGACCCTACAGACTCTTTCATAAAAGACGATTATGTACGTTTAAAAAAGATCTTCAAAATAAACGTGGTTGATCTGCCCAAGGATATGGATAAGACAAAATTGTTACAATTTCTTTGGATACTAGTAAAAAATGTAAGAAAATCAAAAGTAACATATTGCTGGTTTGCGGGAGCTCCAGCGGCATTTGCAGTATTCTTTTCAAAATTATTTGGAAAGAAATCAATAGTTATAGTCGGTGGATGGGATGCAGCCTATTTTCCAGAGATAAATTATGGGGCATTCATAAAATTTAAAGATAGAATATCTGTAAAATTTGTCTATAAACATGTAGATAAAATACTAGTGGTGGCACCTTTTTTAAAAGATGACATCATAAAATATGCCAAAATTAAAGGTGACCATATTGAATTTGTTCCAACAGGTTTTGACCCAGATTACTGGAAACCCGGAGAAAAAAAAGAAAATATTATTATTACAGTTGCAGGAGCTAATACTCTGCTGAACGTAAAACTGAAAGGATTGGAAGCATTTATTCGATCCGCAGTGCATATACCAGAGGTAAAATTTATTGCCATTAATGTTAGAGATGATGCGAAAAAATACCTTGAGAAAATAGCACCGAAAAATGTAGAGTTCACTGGATTTTTGCCTCAGAACGAAATTCTCGACTATTACCAAAGAGCCAAAGTATATTGCCAACTTTCATATAGAGAAGGATTACCAACTGCATTATGTGAGGCAATGCTCTGCGAATGTATACCAGTTGGAAGCAAAGCCGCAGGAGTGATAACTGCTATCGGCGACACGGGTTTTTATGTCGAATACGGAGATGAAAAAGGAACCGCAGATATGATTAAAAAAGCTCTAGATTCAAGAGATGATTTAGGTAAAAAAGCGAGAGAGCGAATTAAAAATTCGTTTCCAGAGACAAGACGAATGGAAGAGTTAAAAAAATTGATTTTAGAGATGGTAAATTCCTCATAAGCCAGCCTCTTTTAGCAGTTTTGATAATCCGCCGTCAATATCAATTGTTGGTTGCCACTTCATTTTTTCTTTTGCTTTTTGTATATCGGCAACGATATTCATTATTTCATTTTCCCTTGTTTTATATGTGTATGAAACTGTGACCTCTTTATTTTGAGAAAGGCTGATAATTTTGTCTGCGATCTCTTTAACACTGTAGCTGACTCCTGCGCCAATGTTGAATATCTCTACGCCCTTAACATCGTATGTGGCGGCTTTGATATATGCAGAAACGATATCATCAATGTACACATAATCTCTCATAGGCTTTGGGTTTTCCAAAGTAATTTTTTTAGATGGTAGCTGAGCAATGATCGACGGTATTAAAAAATCTTTGTTCTGTCCCGTTCCGTATATGTTAAAAGGACGTAAAATAATACACTGTAACCCATAATCATTGTGATAACCCTTACATAATTCTTCTCCAAGGATTTTACTTTGATTATACGGACTGATTGCTTGAATTGGATGATTCTCGTCGATAGGCAGATACTGTGGCCAACCATAGACATAGGTGCTTGCAAAAACAAACTTTTTAATATCCAACGTTCGGGCAATTTCAAGCATATTCAACGTTCCCATCATGTTGGTGGTATACGTTGTCCTTGGATTTTTAAATGAATATGGTATAAAAACAATTGCTGCAAGATGAAATAGTACATCGATATGAGGCATGGTTTTTATAAAATCATAAAGCTGCCCCCAGTTCGTTAAATCTATGCCTTTTTTGATATCAATTTCTTCGACACTTGCCTCTTTTTCTTTCAATGAACTGACGAGTTGTTTCCCGATAAAACCTTCGCTGCCAGTAACGAGTGTGTTCATGCCTTTTAATTTCAATCTCTTACCATTCCTTATGTGTTTCTATAAAATTACAGGCTGCTTCATAGTCTGCAGGTCTACCAATATCAAACCAGTATCCCTCATGTACATAACCATTTACTTTTTTCCCAGCAGCAAACATTTTCTTAAGTAAATCAGGAAGATCTGTACGTTCCCCGGATTTAATGTACTGAAAAATTTCAGGTTCGAATACACAGATGCCAGTACCTACATTATAGATGATTTTTGGTTTTTCTTCATACGTCTCAATCATCGATTTTTCTGTAAGATTAGGCACTCCAAAGTCAATTTCTATTTCTCGCTTGGTCAGCGCAATTGTCGAAATACATTTACTGTTTTTATGACTCATCAGAAGTTTTGAATAATTCAAATCCGTCAATGTATCTCCATTGATAACTAAAAATGTCTCCTTCAACTCATCTTTAATAAGTGAAAGGGGGCCTATTGTACCTAACGGTTTATCCTCCCTTGAATACTTAATTTTAACACCATATTGACTTCCGTCACCTAGAAAGGACATTATTAACTCTGCAAGATGCCCTACCGCGAGTATAATATCCTTTTGGCCATACGATGCCAATTGCCTCACCAATATTTCCAAAATTGGTTTATCACCAACAGGCATCAAGGGCTTAGGGAAGGATGTCGTATATGGTTTTAATCTTCTTCCTTTTCCACCAGCTAAAATAACCACTTTCATAAAACCGCCATTAAATCGTATACATACCAACTTTATATTCGTCAATATGATCTGAAACCCATTTAATAGTCCTCTTTAGCCCATCATCCAACTTCACCCGCGGCTGCCAACTGAGCATCTTTTTTGCCTTCGTAGAATCAGCCCATAATCGCTCGACTTCACTATCTTTTGGCCGCACTCGTTTCTCATCGATTTCTATCTTGGCTTTCGATTGTGACAATCTTAATATTTTTTCTGCCAGATCCCCAATAGATATCTCAAAACCAGAACCAATATTAATCACTTCCCCAACCGATTTCTTTTCTTCAGCGACTCTAATGAATCCTTCAATCGTATCTGAAACAAACGTAAGATCTCGCGTCGGATGTAACGACCCTATCTGAACCACTTTCTTGGTGAGCGCCTGTGTGATAATCGTCGGGATGACAGCACGAGCGGACTGACGCGGACCATATGTATTAAACGGCCTGATAATAGCAACCGGCAACCCAAATGACGTATAAAAACTATGTGCAATCATATCAGCCCCAGTTTTACTCGCAGAATACGGAGATTGCCCTTGAAGAGGATGTTTCTCATCAATTGGGACGTACCTAGCGGTTCCATATACCTCACTTGTAGATGTGTGTATGATCTTTTCCACATCATTATCTTTTGCAGCCATCAGAACATTCGTTGTTCCTAGTACATTGGTATCAATGACTTCCATAGGATGTACGTAAGAATAGGGAATCGCAATCAAAGAACCCAGATGAAAGATAATATCCATATCTTCTACCGCTTTTCTGACTGCGTCTGGATCCCGAAGGTCGCCTGCGATAACATTGAGTTCTGAAATTTTGTTTTCAGGTAGATTTTCTAACTGACCTAAATCGTTTCTGGAATTATATCTAACGAATGCAGTTACTTCTACTCCGAGAGACATTAGCCGTTCGGTGAGGTGACTCCCTATAAAACCACCAGCACCAGTTATTAAAACTTTTTTTTCTTTCCAGTTCATTTTGTACCTCTTAATAGTTATGTATGTCGTCGAATGTATTTATTACCGATAGAATCCAATAATAAGAGTTATCTATAAAATTCTTTGTCTGCGGTAATATTAACACTGTCAACTTGAGGCAGCTCCAGTAAAATATTATAGATTCTTATCTATGCGTTGTACGCGCTTTAAGTGAGCTGTTGAACGGAAATGCACCAAAATCGTTTCACCCTCGTTTTGAACTGGCTGTATCATTGCTCTATGGTGCTCAATCAAAAATTACTTCGTTAATTTGACACTGTCCCCTTATACGTAATATTTTTATCCTGATTGTTTATGACCATCGTTAATGGCAATTAACTTGTTATCATCTATGAGGCGGTAAGCAAAATGGTATGCTCTCATAAAAATTGCTGCCATGAAGAAAAAATTTGGTTACCCCAAGAACCAAGTCATACCTCAGAAGATGTACTGCATCATTGGTGTATCCGTTGCGGACTTGTTAAAAATATATCTGAAGACAGACCAAAAAATATTGGTTATTGGGTGAATATTCTTTCTAGGTTATCCCATCGTTTTTCCATTGCCCAATGTCAAAAACGTCTTATAATTAAAGAAATGCAATCAAATGAAGAATTTGGAGATTTGTACGGATTAACTGGCTCCTCGCAGAAAGAGTTCTTTATAGATATTGTAAAGAAGCATTGTAATATTTGCACAAATGACATTAATTCATACTGTTGTTAAACTAAATTGACAACCTTAAGATGGTTGGATGAGAAGAGGTTAACAACATAGGTTAGTTTTAAGAAGACAAAACTTCTTGTCTTCATAGTAAAAAAGAGAGTTAAAACATCGGGAGATTTAAATCTATGAGTAAAACAAATAAAAACATATTCAAAGATAAAATAATTCTGTTAACTGGCGGCTCAGGATCATTTGGGAATAAATTTACCGAGATCATTCTTAATGAATACGAACCTGATAGTATACGTATATTTTCTCGTGGAGAAAAAAAACAGTTGGATATGATGAACAAATTCAACGACGATCGATTACGGTTTTTTATCGGTGACGTTCGGGATAAAGATAGACTCAATCGAGCAATGTATGATGTTGATGTCGTTGTTCACGCTGCTGCCTTAAAACAGGTTCCCACCTGTGAATATAACCCTATTGAAGCAGTTCGAACAAATGTTGACGGCTGTATAAATATTATCGATACTGCAATCGACAACCAAGTAGATCGTGTAATGGCCATTAGTACAGATAAAGCGGTTCACCCTGTCAATCTTTATGGTGCTACGAAAATGACTGCAGAAAAACTCCTTATCCAAGGAAATACGTATTCCGGTTTTATTGGTACAAAATTTAGTTGTGTACGATATGGAAATGTAATCGGCAGTCGAGGAAGTGTCATTCCTTTGTTTCTTGAACAAAAAAAGAAAGGAGTTATTACTATTACCGACGAAAACATGACGCGGTTTTGGATAACTCTAGAGCAAGGAGTGAGATTTGTCATTGATTGTATTCATAAAATGCAAGGCGGGGAAATTTTCGTTCCAAAAATTCCTAGTATGAGGATCTCAGATCTTGCAGATGCAATTGCACCGGGTGTAAAACAAAAGGTTATGGGGATTAGACCTGGAGAAAAAATCCATGAAATACTTCTTACCGAGGATGAATCTCGGCATAGTAAGGAATTTGATCACGGTTTTATGATTGAACCAGAATATCCATTTTGGACAGAACGGGCGTTCAAAGAGGGTAAAAACCTCCCTGATAGATTTCGATACTCTAGTGATAGTAATACTCATTGGCTTACTAAAAAAGAACTTATGAACATTGTCAAGGAAGTTTAATGTCGGAAAAATTAGCGATTAATGGTGGACCACCAATTCGAAAGCAGTTGTTACCCTATGGACATCAATGGATTGATAATGAAGATATTCAGGCTGTTTCTGAAGTTCTGAAAACTGATTGGATTACCCAAGGACCAAAAATACTTGAATTTGAACAGAAGATTGAAACGTATTGTAATGCTGACTATGCAGTTGGTTTTTCTTCAGGTACATCTGCGCTTCATGCTGCATGCGCGGTCGCTGGTATCGGAAAAAACGATGAAGTAATTACCACCCCATTGACGTTTGCAGCAAGTGCTAATGCTGTTGTTTATTGTGGAGGAAAACCAGTTTTTGCAGATATCGATTCAGATACGTTAAACATTGATCCTCTTGAAATACAAAAAAAGATATCATCAAATACAAAAGCGATTATCCCTGTCGATTTCGCAGGTCAACCATGTGAAATCGATGAGATAAATAATATTGCTCGTGAACATGATCTAGTTGTAATAGAAGATGCTGCGCATTCGTTAGGTGCAGAATATAAAGGTAAAAAAATAGGTAGTCTTTCAGATATGACTGTGTTGAGTTTTCATCCGGTGAAAGCTATTACTACTGGTGAGGGAGGAATGGTTCTCACTGATAACAAAGAATTTTATGAAAAATTAAAAATTTTTCGACATCATGGTATAATGAAGGATAGTAAAATCACAAAAAATAACGGGGAATGGTATTACGAAGTACGTTCTCTTGGTTATAACTGTCGAATTACTGATTTTCAATGTGCATTAGGTATAAGTCAGATGAAAAAACTGAACAAATGGATAGAGCGGCGTCGGAAAATCGCAGCCGCGTATACTGAAGCATTTAAAAAAATCGAGGAAATCATTTCTCCAAAGGAATTGGATTATGTAAAATCAGCATATCATATCTATGTTGTTCAGATACGAACAGAATTATTGCGTGTTAGAAGAAGAGAAATTTTTGATGCATTACGTGCAGAAAATATTGGAGTGAATGTTCATTATATACCGGTCCATTACCATCCTTTTTATCAAAAGAATTATGGATATACAAAAGGAATGTTTCCCAAAGTTGAACAGTATTATGAACATGCGATAACTCTTCCCATTTTTCCCAAAATGTCTGATGACGATGTCGATGATGTTATCCAAGCGGTACAAAAAGTCATTATACACTATAGGAAGGGTTAGATGAAATTTCTCATTATAGGTTGTGGCTCTATTGGAGAACGGCACATTAGAAATCTGCGTAATCTATCTGTTGATAATATTTTAGCTTGCGATACAAACTCTGATCGTCTTTATCTCATGAAAGAAAAGTACAATACAGAAATCTACAAAGATCTTGACGAAGCGCTGAAGAAGAAACCTGATGCGGTGCTGGTATGCACTCCTCCAAATCTCCATATTCCGATAGCTCTCAAGGCAGTAGAACATAATGCCCATATCTTCATAGAAAAACCCATCTCTCATAACTTAGAAAAAGTAGACGATTTTCTTACGAAGGCCGATGGAAAAAAATTGATTGTTTTAGTTGGCTATAATCTTCGTTTTCATCCGGGAATACAATTAATAAAAAAAATGATTGATGAAAAAGTTATCGGAAGGGTATTATCTGCAAGAGCGGAAGTTGGCCAGTATCTTCCTGACTGGAGACCATCGCAGGATTACAGACAAAGCTATACTGGTAAAAATGATATGGGAGGCGGCATTATACTTGATGGTTCCCATGAAATTGATTATATCCGCTGGCTTCTAGGTGATATCACTGAGGTGTCTTGTTTCGCTGACAAAGTTAGTGATTTGGATGTAGATGTAGAGGATACCGCAGAAATTCTACTTAAATTTAAAAATAACATCATTGCAGAAATACACTTAGACTTTGTTCAACGAGCGTATTCACGAAATTGTAAGATCATCGGCGAAGAGGGAACTCTCATCTGGGATTGTCCTGGTAAGTATGTAAAAGCTTACTACAGTACGAAAAAACAATGGAAAACATATCCGATCGAAATAGAACCGAATGACATGTACGTTGAAGAAATGAAACACTTTCTTGAGTGTATAAAGGGAAAAACATCCCCATTAATTAGTGGAGGAGAAGCCAAGAAAGTATTGGCGGTTGCATTAGCAGCCAAAAAATCTGCAAAAAGTGGCAAAGCGATAAAACTATGACTAAAATTGTAGCTATAATCCAGGCGCGAACAGATTCTACACGTTTTCCTAAAAAGGTTCTTGCAGACGTACTTGGCAAACCAATGATTGCACATTTGATTGAACGGGTTAAAAAATCTAAACTCATAGATCAACTAGTACTTGCAACTACAACCAGAAAAATCGATGATCCTATTACAGATGTTGCTAAGGAAAACAAAATTAATATTTTTAGAGGAAAT
>CAIYYQ010000423.1 GCA_903930505.1 Methanobacteriota archaeon | reverse complement strand
TTATATCGTTAATTGATTCAATAGATGTCTCCGGGTTCACAGAAACTCCTGCTTTGCAGCCATTTTTGTGGATTTGTTCAATTACTGAGGATGTCTTTGGACATGCTTCTATATGAATAGTAACCAGGTCTGCACCAGATTTTGCAAACGATTCAATATATTGTTCAGGGTGTTCGATCATCAAATGCACATCAAAAAAAAGATCGGTTGTTTTTCTGATTTTTGAGATTACAACGGGTCCGATGGTTATGTTTGGGACGAAATGGCCATCCATCACATCGATATGTAACCAGTCTGCACCAGCTTGTTCAATTTTTGTGATTTCTTCACCGAGTTTTGAAAAATCTGCAGATAAGATTGAGGGTGCGACAAGAACCATAGGGATCAGAAAAAGAGAATGCACTGATGCTTTATAAATCCAAACGTACGAGAAGTGTTGTTAGCAGATGGAGTCGCATACAAGTTTTTTGTTCTTTTTCTTCCATTCTTCAAGAGGTGTGCTGTATTTTTTTTCAACTTCTGTGCGGTATGTTGGTCCACTATTGTAGGCGCAGAATGGAATGATGCGATCATCTGGTGTTGCATAATGGATTACGCATCGTTTCACCCGTTCGATATCATAGTTGTAGGAATCCTGGAAATGCATCGCTCCTATAAGCATCGTCTTCCAGGTAAATTTTCCAACGGATTTCTTGTTTTTTTCTGATGCAACCTCTGAGAGGACTTCAACGATGTCGATTCCCTCAGGCATCTTTGTTTTATCGATGTATTCGCCGAAATATTTGTCAAATGTATCTTGAATATCAGTTTTCTTTTTCAGTTTTTTGAACAATCGGATCAGCATCTGGTATCGTTTTGCTTTATCTGCAAGTTCTTCCATTCTTTGGAATAATCCTTCGACATTGACAAATCGAGGAATGGGGGTTACTTCGCCGTTGTGGATGAACATAAAGGTTGCATATCCGCAGTGTGGATGGGATGTGAAAATGATTTCTTCACGACCGGATAATATGGAGATAAGTTCAGAGATCGGTGCTACGATAGGAACTGGGTAGAAATCAGTTTTTTTCAAGAAATCAGTTTGTTTTTCAAGATCAAAGACAAGATCCGGGATAGTATATCGCTGTTGTTTCAGTTGTTTTTCATCAATTCTACCGGTGAACGAAACAGGTTGGAAGTTAACTCCGCGTATCACTTGAGCATTGTTAATTGCGTATTTTACGATCTCTCCGACTTGATCATCGTTCATTGTTTTTACAACCGTTGGAACAAGTACGGTTGACAGTGGTTTGGGTTTTACATTTTTACAGTTTTCGATTGCTTTTAATTTTATATCAAGAAGTTTTCGTCCTCGGGCAGTTATATAGTCTTTTTCTCGTAGGCTGTCGAATTGAAGATAAATCGTATTCATCCCTGCATCACGCATTTTCTGACAGAAATCAAAATCCACCATTTTCAGACCATTTGTTGCAACCTGAATTTGTGAAAAACCAAGATCCCGTGCTTTTGTGATGACCTCCATGAATTGTGGGTAAATCGTTGGTTCACCGCCAGCGAACTGAATTGCTTTACAGGGCACTGGTTGTTCTGCACGAAGGTTCTCCATCATACGGACAACCTGATCATATGAGGGTTCAAACACGTATCCTGCTGCGTTTGCGTTCGCAAAACAAATCGGACATTTTAAATTGCATCGGTTCGTTAAATCAATGAGTGCGAGGCAGGTGTGTGAAAGGTGTAGGTTACATAGTCCGCATTGCTCCGGGCAGACCGTTGCATCAGTTATTGCAGGGTTTGTTACCCCAATTCCATCATAAGCCCATTTCTCTGCTTGTAGATACATGTCTGCATCTGACCAGTAGATATCCTCAAAATCCCCATGTTCTGGACAGGTTTTTTTCATGAGCGCTTGTCCATTTTTTTCGTAAATCGTTGCAGGGATGATTTTTTTACAGTCTGGGCAAAGTGACTGGGTTTCTTTTGGTAAACCTTGTTTGAGGGCTGATTTTGTGCTGCTCATAAACTCCCTTCACATAATATTTTTAGTAAAGATATTCTGTGTGCTATTTAATGGTGTCGACCAACAGATTCACAGCGGGTTTGTTTCTCTTCTGTAGTAAGAGTTTTCTGTTTCATTTTCCAGGTGAATATTGGGTTTTTTACAGCCAATGCTTCATCAAGTCGTCGTACTTTCGTGTTTGTAGGGGCATTTAGCACTATCTGTACATCTTCATCTGCAATTTTGAGCAACGCGTCAATATAGTTGTCTAACGATGTTTTTGATTCGGATTCTGTGGGTTCGATCATTAATGCTTCTTTGACTATCATTGGGAAGTATACGGTTGGCGGATGCAGGCCGTAGTCTAACAAACGTTTTGCAACATCAAGTGCACGTATCCCTTTTTCTTGATGAAGACGCTCGCAACTGAGTACGAATTCGTGTTTACGCTGTTCCTTGTAGGGTAGCTCATATTTTTTGGAGTCGACTAGTTTTTTTTTCATGTAGTTTGCATTGAGTACAGCGATTTCTGATGCATCGGTGAGTCCATTTCGTCCCATCATAAGGATGTAGATGTAGGCTTTGAGTAGTACTGAGAAATTCCCGTAAAATCCTTTGATTTTTCCGATAGAATCCGGGTAATTATAGTCAAATGCGTAGTTGTTTTTTGAGTGAACAACGCGGGGAACTGGTAGAAATCGTTCTAATTTTTTGGTGACTCCGACAGGTCCTGCGCCGGGTCCTCCGCCGCCGTGAGGTGTAGAGAATGTTTTATGGAGATTAATATGGACAATGTCAAACCCCATGTCTCCAGGTCGTGCCTTTCCCATGATCGCATTCATGTTTGCGCCATCGTAGTAGAGAAGCGATCCTGCGTTGTGAACAAGTTTTTGTATTTCGCAGATGTCTGATTCGAAGATCCCAAGAGTGTTTGGGTTTGTGAGCATGAAGCACGCGGTTTTCTCAGATAGTGTTTTTTCAAGTACGGAAAGATTAACAGTTCCTTCTTGTGTTGAGGGGATTTCTGTAACCGAATATCCAGCCATCGTTGCGCTTGCAGGATTAGTCCCATGAGCGGTATCGGGGAGTATTACTTCTGTTCGATGATTTTGGTTGTTGAACTGATGGTATGCTCGTGCGAGCAGTAACCCGGTGAATTCCCCTTGTGCGCCTGCTGCTGGTTGCAAGGTGAAGGTGTTCATTCCTGTGATTTCACAGAGCATATGTTCAAGTTCGTACATGATCTGAAGACTTCCCTGCACCGTCGACTCATCTTGATAAGGGTGAATGGCAGCGAACGATTCCCATCTGCTGATGTCTTCGCAGATCTTTGGGTTGTATTTCATGGTGCAGGAGCCAAGGGGGTACATCCCGGTGTCAATTCCGTAGTTCATCTGGCTGAGTCGTAGGAAATGTCGGACTATTTGGATTTCTTCGAGGTTTGGGATATGGAACGGTGTTGTTCGTTGAAGGGTGGTTGGTAGTTCTGCAACAGGTTTCTTTTTTTCTTGTGGGATGCAGCGTTCCAGTTCGTTTAATAGTGGTTCATCGTAGATGGCGCATCGGTACAATTATGCCACCTCTTTAAGAACCGTGAGAAGTTGCTGTATTTGTTCGTCGGAATGAAGTTCAGTCACTCCAAACAATAAACATTGATTCAAGGCCGGGAACCATTTGGTGAGAGGAAGACCGATCTGTACTCCTTTTTGTAACGCTTTTTTATGTAATGTGTTGGTATCGCCCTTGTATCTGATGACGAATTCATTAAAATAGATGCCAGAAAAAACTGATTCAAAGCCTTTGATTGATGTGATTTCTTTTGCAAGGGTTTGTCCTCTCTGAAAGTTGAGTCTACTGAGTTCTTCTAAACCATTACTTCCAAGCCATGCGAGATGAACAAGTGCTGCGAGCGCGATTAATCCTTCGTTTGTGCAGATGTTGCTGGTTGCCCGTGCTCGTCTGATGTGCTGCTCTCGGGTTTGTAGCGTCATACAAAACGCTTGTTTTCCATCAGTGTCTTTTGTAAGTCCGATGATCCTTCCAGGGAGCTGTCTGAGATATTCTTGTTTGCAGGCGAATAGTCCAAGTCCTGGTCCACCGAATTCAAGGGATGTCCCAAGGCCTCTGCCTTCACCGAGGACGATATCGGCGTGGTATTCGCCAGGGTTTTTGATGATGCCAAGGGAGAATGGGTCAATTCCAACAACAAACAAGGATCCTTTTTGTTGTACAAGATCGTGGATGGTTTGTACGTCGTCTTCGAAGATTCCGAAGAAGTTTGGGTTTTCTAGGTAGACTCCAGTGGTGTCTTCGTCAATTGTTTTTTTGAGTGCGTTGATGTCTAGTTTTCCTGTTTTTTTGTCATAAGGTATTTCTTTTATGGTGAGTCCTGCTCCGAGTGTATAGTTTTTGAGAACAGATTTTTTCTCCCAGGAGATGTTCTCCGGGATAAGAAATGTTTTTCGTTTGTTGATTCGGGTGCACATAAGTGCTGCTTCACCGAGTGCGGTGACGCCGTCGTAGAGTGATGCGTTTGCGATGTCCATGCCCGTGAGTTCTGCGACGATACTTTGGTATTCGAACATGGCTTGAAGGAATCCTTGGGATGCTTCAGGTTGGTATGGTGTGTAGGCTGTATAAAACTCTGATCGAGAGAGAATGGATGCGACTACGGCAGGGACATAGTGGGGTTTGGTTCCACCTCCTAAGAAGTTTGGGAGATTGTAATAGGATTGGTTTTTTTTTGCTAGTATTCTGAGTTTTTGCTCGGTTTGTTGTTGGGTTAATCCTTCAGGTAGGTTGAGAGGTTTTGCCCGGATTTTTTCTGGAATGTCTGTAAATAGCTCGTCGATAGTGTGAAACCCTATTTCGTTTAACATGGTCTGTTTTATGGTTGCGTTTGGTATGAATTTCATAGAAATCCCCCAAACGGTAAATAGTCAGGTGTTAAAGAAACTTATCATAATCAAATAAAAAAAGTAAGATCAGAGGTGATTTAGTTTTCTGTTAGTACAGCTTTTATGTTGAAATTACTAATGCAGAGTTCCCATGTTTTCAGGGAAAGTGCGTTCCAGATGTTATCGTCGATTGTTCCTACGACTTTTCCGATGATGTAGTCTTGATATATAGGGGTTGTTTCTGAGGCGGATGAGCTTGTTATGTAGTATGTGGTGAGTGGGGTACGAGAATCGATAGAATATATTTTGTTACAGGATATTCCTCCTTCGTTTTTGTAGTAGAGGACGGTATCGCCTTCGTGGATGGAGAATCCTGGGTGGGATGATTTTTGTAGGAGGAGATATGTTCCTTTTTGTATTGATAAGTCATGAGGAAGTGTCATGTCTTTGAGGTAACAGTATGATGTTGGGTTGTCGAAGGAGTCAAGGAATGCGGTGATTCCGATGTGGTGGGTCATGGTGAGAAAGGGGAGGTTTGCGAGGATGAGAAAAAGGCATATTTTTAGGATGGTTTTTCCTCTGTTTTTTTTCATATTGTCACCTCTTACTTGTTATTTTGTCTCGTGTTAACCTTTGACATAAAAGGTATTTAAACGTTTCTTGGAAAAATGTCAAAATGGAAAAATGTCTCTCCTGATAGTAAGACGAATATCAATATCTTATTTGTACAAAAACATTAATCAACGAAATGCATTATCCCCTC
>CAIYYQ010000422.1 GCA_903930505.1 Methanobacteriota archaeon | reverse complement strand
GTCTCTTTTCTTATATGTTTCTATTAGATGTGTATTAGATATCGGAAAAATAGCACTCCCATCTTTTGATGCGTTCAGAATAGCATTTAAAGTTCTTTTTTCTATTTGATTCTGGCTAGATATTCCTAATTTTGTTCTAAGAAGATTAATCCAATGATTTTGATCAAGGTAGATTATTTTCGTCATAATTACTTTTTATCAATTCATTTTCTTTAGTTCTGCATCAAGAACCATCTACTTCTTAGATATCGTATGATACTGTATTTTTAAAATATTCATCCTATAATTCTTCAAAAAAATCTGTATCCATCGCTTTAATTTTATATTCTTTTTCTGTAGTGACTCCTACGTTGTACTCTATCATTAATTCTGCTAGTTTATTACCATCGATAAGAATAATGCTTTTCGATGTTTTTTTGATAAGATCTATTGAATCTTTTGGAAATTTCGATGTGGTGAAAAAAACACCTTTTTTCACTCCTTTAATTTCTAAAGAACCAATAAAATCACGAAGCATAGATGCAGAAACCGGATTATTTTCATCGAATCTTTTTGCTTGAAAATATATCTTATCTAATCCTAATTTATCTTCGCTGATAAAACCGTCGACTCCACCATCGCCGGTACGTCCAGTAACATTACCTTTACCATAGTCCATATTTTCTAATAAACGAAGAACTACCTTTTCTAAAACAGAAAAATGTTCTTTTCTCAGTTTGTTTAGCAATTCTTGACTAAGATCAGCATTTAGGAGGTTGCGTCCTTTTTCTATTAACTCAATAGGTGTCTCCCCACCAATAGGTTTATCTAATTCTTTTGTCCCTTGTTTGTCAGAACCTGGTTTCTTTTTCACCGTCTGAAATTCAATAAATCCAGGAAATCGCTCAAGAAATTTATCATTAATTTTCTCAGGATTCTTTGTCAATACTTCAAAACCTTGATCGGTTATTTTTACATATCCTCGACGAGGAGATTCTAACAAACCTGCCTTTTTCATATATGTTCTAGCCCAACCAACTCGATTGTCAATAATTGGTTCGAAACCACTAGGTAAAAGCTCTCTTCTTTCTTCATCAGCTAAATGAAAAAAATCCGAAATATGATCGATTGCTTCCCTAATATGATGTTCTTTTTTATCTTGAAAAAATTTCAATAATGGTAGCATTATCGTTTGATAATCAGGAATGGCCATATTTCCTCCTCCGAATAGATACGTCAAAACATTAATCCCTTTAAGAACATACCTTTAAATTAACATTTCTCCTGTTGCAACGGGGGGAATACTTTCAGTTACCCCTCCAGGAGTATATAAGGCAGGAAATCCTTACTTTTCTCCATTCAAAATGGTATTGATTATCAGGTGTATGTAACATCCAATAATATGAGAGAGTGGTTTGTTATGATCCAGAACAAAATAAACATTGATATGAGAACTTCTATGGGTGAATTCCTTCAGCTAGAAGGATCTATAGGGGCGGTATCTGATTTAATAGTTATTAAAACCAGTGAGAAAAAGTATGAATCAAAAGTTGAATTTATAATTAATCAAAAGGATTGGATGAACAATAGTAATTTTACTCATTTTAGAAATTGTTTAATCGATTTATCAATTGTAGTTTTCTTGGATCATAAAAGGTTTAAAACACAGGATTGTGATAATATTGCGAAGGTGATACTTGATTCATTGAAGAAATTAGACAATTCGACACCTTATTTGTTTGAAAATGATAAACAAGTTGTTAGATTATTGGTATATAAATTGGAGGCAAAACAGTATCCCGGTTACCGCACAAACCAAGTGGTTATTTCTTTTAGGGAACACGATCCAGATAAACAAATGATTCTTCAGAAAATAACAACGTTATAATATTATTTCAAACACAAAATTTGTTTTGAAAATATAATCATTTACTTTGTTTTATAGATGAAAGCTTCTATCAGTATTATATGATTATTCTTTACTTTTTCTCCTGTAAAATTGAAAAAACGTTCTAATCATGATTCGCTGATTAAAATTAGGGAGAAAAAACCAACTGTTTTTCCGCAGGAGAATTTTTGTTATCAGATCTTCCCGAACTCTTTTTTCCGTTCTTTTGTGTCTTTTCCTGTCGCCTCAAATAAAAACTGGTTCCATCTTTTTATAATCGAAAAATCGCTGCAAATGGTCTTCGGGGGAATGATATCAATAAATAAGGAGTTTTTCTCCTGTTTTAGGTTCACCTTTCCGATGCCTTCGGTCTCAAATATAATTCCTTTGGTGATGTCTCCTTTTACACCATAGTATGTTGAAACAAGTTTTCCGATGTCTATATGATGTCCGCGTTTTATTCCATATTCTCGCATAGTGCTCTCCCTAAATACTGGTAATATGAAAACCCGATATTAACGTTTGGATACAGTTTTATCAGATGGTGAGTTTTTCATGCATATAAAAAGAGCGGACGCTGAAATTCCGTATGAGTTTCACAAACACGCGATACATGCTATGGTTTGTATTCGTGAAACTTCGCCTGATGCAGTTTGGTACTGAATAGTAGTCCATTGCCATCATGCGGATGCCTTCAAGAAGCTGCTGTTCTGTGATTCCTTTGAGTTGGTAGTTTACGTTTCCTTCCCCGAACCGTGACCAATCTCTGCAAAGAATCCTGTTTTCGCGGTCATAGCGTTCAAAAAGCCTGGTCCCTGGGTATGGTGTTACGATGCTAAAGGAGACTTCGTCTAGGCCAAAATCATAAATCGCCTGTAGTGTTTTTGGGAACGTCTCAACGGTATCAAAATCAAATCCGAACATGAAAAAACCGGTGATCATCATCCCATGGTCCTGTATTTTCTGGATAGCTTTCCCGTAGTTTTCCACCTTGTTTGTTCCTTTTCCTGCTTGATCAATGTTCTCCTGAGATAGTGATTCGATGCCTACGTACCAGTTGATGACTCCTGCGTCGCTTGCTAGTTTCAGAAATTCGTCATCGCGGCTTAAAACATTGATGTTTCCGAAGCATTCAAAATATTTGTTGAGGTTTTTTGCTTCTTTGAACAACTCTTTGGAATAATTTGGGTTAATCGTGAGTGATGCATCCGCAAAAAAAATAGATTTTGTTTTAATGGATTTGATCTCATCAATCATGTGATTTACTGGGCGTCCACGAAAGATTTTACCTTCGACAATGTTCATCGCACAGAATTCACAACCAGTTGGGCATCCGCGTGATGCCTGGATTGGTTCATTAAAGGGGTTATAGGATCCGATATCATGGCGTGCTGCGGGGATGTCCTCTGCACGAACCATTTGTTCTGATCGGTAAAAAGGCTGCAGCGTGTTCTGTTCAAGATCTTTTAAGATTTTTGGAAGTGTGTATTCTGATTCACCGATGATGACGCTATCTGCATGTTGCTTTACTTCCTCAGGCAACAACGATGCATGATAGCCTCCGAAAAACACTTTTATTCCTTGTGCACGAAACAGATCAGCTAGTTCGTATCCGCGCAGCGAGTTGTAGGTAAGGCTGGTGATACCAACAGCATCATACTGGTTATGTACAGGGACTGATTCAAAGCGTTCGTCGACAATTTGTACGGTGTGTTCTTTTGGTATGATTGCTGCGAGCTGTTTAAGGGTTAGTGATGGGTAGGTTAATCGTGCAAACAACCCGTGTTTTGCATGGGGATGAGGAGAAATTAGAAGGATCTTCATAATGGTTCCCTTGCAGGTGTTTTTCCTTTATAGTTTTCTGTTCTTTATACTTTGCTTAGTTGTTTGTATCCTTCATCTTGGCTTACGTATGATATGACGATTGGCGTTGGTTTATTTGATTTCGGATCAGTTTTGATTTCAGGAACCTCATAGACCGATATGGTTACGTCTGGACCGGTTTTTTCTTGGTAGATTTTCTTGATTCTTGCAATAATTTCTTCGACAGGTGCACCAATGTTTCGCAGGTCCTCATCGATGACGAGAAGGATGTCGATTTCGTTGATTTTCTTTTGGACAACTTGGTATTGTTTGATTTTGAATGTTTTCAGATCATTGAGCACTGGTTCAATAAAACAAAATGCTCCGCAGGGAAACACGGTTCCGTTGGGTAGTACGATGTTTGCCTGCATGCGTCCTTCAACAGGTTTTTTGAAAATCGGGCTGTGCAGTCCGCAGCTACATGTTTCGTTGTCGTTAAGTGTGATCAAATCCTCCATTCCTGTGTAGCGGATGATGGGTGTTCCTTGTCCCCATAGTCTGGTGATGACGATTCTGCCTCGTTCCCCCGGGGCAACAAGCTCGTTGTGTTGGTCGATTGCTTCAACATAAAAGAAATCGGAGTGGATATGCCAGTTATGTTCTCTGCATTCAAACGCGATACATGCTTGTGATTCAACAGAAAGATAAATGTTGAGAAGCGGGCATCTAAATGCGTCTTCGACGTAGGATCTTGTGTATTCATCAAGGATTGATCCTCCGACCTGCATGAGTGACGGGTTTACGTTTTCACCAAGTCCTTTCTTTTTGAGAAATGCAAGATGCTGAAAGACCGTTGGATAGGAGATGATGATATCTGGTTTGAATGTGTTGAGTCTATCCATGAGTGTTTTGATGGGTTCATTGACATAAAGGTTAAGTGTGTTGTCAAGTTGGTAGAAATGTTTGAGATGCGGGAAGAAATGTTCCCGTGTGACGCCGTCGATGCGGTAGCGGTTGAAGTTACCGATATGTGCAGCTCGTATCTTGCGCAGGTTTAAATGAAAATAATGCATCTGTGCCAGTGGTGGTCCAAGGGCACGAAGTATCGTTGGAAAATCTGTGTAGATTGAAACTGATTTTCCACTGGTTCCACCGGTGGATACGACATAACCATTTTTTTTGTTGTAGTGTTTTGGTGTGATTCCATCAGGGTAATAATCTCTGAGGTTTTGTTTGGTAATGAAGGGCAGTTTAGTGATGTCGTTTGTTGTTTTGATTGATTGTGGGTTTATGTGTGCTTCTTCGTATTTTTTTTGATAAAGTGGTACGCTGGATGCGTATTTGAGTATTTTTTGTAAGGCTCTATTTCGGTATTTTTCAAGTCGTTGTGGTGAGAGGCGTTCGATTCGTCCGGGGTCAGTTATGTAGTTTTTGAGGAAGGGAATGGAGATTTTTGGATTGAGAAATGGGTTCATATGATCAAGAATCCTTGGTTTTATTCTCTTAACTCTTTTTCTTTTGCTGTGGGGTATCCTTTGCCTTTTTGAAGTTCTATGGGGATTTTATCGTAGACGACTACGGGAAATTGGTCCTGCATTCGTATCATCAGTACTTGTGATAGCGGGAATTGTATGATCTTCTTACCCTGTTTTATACCACGGGTGATATAATCTGCTGCTTTTTCAGCAGAGATCGCACCTGGCCTGTAGAATCCTTCAATCATCGGTGTTTTCACGGACCCTGGCTTAATCGTTATAATATCGATATTGTATTTTTGTTTTGCTTCAGATCGCAGGCTTTCCATCATCCAGCTTACTGCAGCTTTGCTTGCACCATAGGCACCCCAGCCAGGCACTCCTCGTTTATCCGGGAGGGTGGATATCGATGCGATAACACCAGATTTTTGTTTCTTCATAATCGGTAAAAGCGATTCGATGAAGTATACGTCACCAAGAAAATTTGTTTCCAATGAATCTTTTATAATACTGCTGTCAAAGACTTCAATAGGATTTGGAACAAGGATGCCTGCGGCTAATATTGCGACATCGATTCGTCCGTAGCTTTTATACGCAAACCGTACCGCTTCTTCCACGTCGTGTTTGTTTTTTACATCGCAGGTTTTATAGATGCAGTCTGTCTCTTTGTTCAGTGTTTCTGCAAGTTCTTTTAGTTTATCTTCCCGTCGAGCATACAACACAAGTTTACAGTGTTCTTTTGCAAGTCTTTTAGCTAGTGCTGCACCCATGCCGCTGCTTGCGCCGCTGATCATCATCACGTTT
>CAIYYQ010000421.1 GCA_903930505.1 Methanobacteriota archaeon | reverse complement strand
GATAGCGTACGATATGAGCTGTTTGTTTTCCTTTCTTGAAAATATTCTCAGATTTAAACGAGACAAACATGGAGTTGTTGGTCTTCCGATGCGACTCACAATCTCAATTATCATAGGAACTGTTGCGCTATTTACGATTATCTCATTCATCATGAACCCGTGCTTATTTCCCTCAAAAATGATAATAACAGTACATCTCTTAACAAACACGATCTCTGGTGATGATCCTTTTTTATTAAACCCTCCAATCACAGTATATGTAAACACGAGCGATGGACACCCGATCGAAGGAGCAACTGTACTCATCAAAGGACTTAATGGAGCAGGATCAGGTTCAACCGATGAACATGGAAAATGTGCAATCCTGATAACAGTCACCCTTGAAAGCGGACTTCACGAAGGATATCTTGATGTATCAGTAAAGGCACCGTGTCATGAATCGTTTTCCCAGGATGATATGATAAAAATCGTCCGTAGTTCATAATCGATCATCTATGCGTTGTTTTTTCCGTAAGAATTTTACTGCGTTTGCATTGATATGTACTGTTTTTATCATCGCTGATACCAGAAGAATACCACCAACTAATGTTAAAAAGAGCGGAGAGACAATGAGTTCTTTTTCGCCAACGAAGACAAGTATCGCGATAAGAAACACAAGAATACCACCGATCACCCCAGTTACTTCTATCGGGATTTTCATTTTTCCGATCCTTAATATCGGTGGTTCTTTCTGTTCAAGATACACAATTCGTGCATTGATCTCCTGCGTTGTCTGTGTTTCCTGGTTCTGATGATATTTGAGCTCTTTTATATTTTCTGTTATTGCTGCTTCGATTCGATCAAATTTTTCTTTCAGAACGGTAATCATATTTTTTTGAGACATGAACTCATCAGAGAGTGTGATGAAATTTTTGTCAAGAAATTTAACAATCTCCTCTAAATCTTTTGTGGTTTCTTTCGTTACTTCTGAATCAAGAATATTGGGTGGTTCTTCATCGTTTGTATCTGAAAGCGAAACATCAAGAGGTTCGTGCGACTTGCTGGAAAGTCGTTTTTCGACTGCGGCCAAGCGGGAACTAACACTATGTGTTGTTTGTTCTATCTTTCTCACCCAACTCTGCATCGATTGAATGCTTTCATCAGAACATGATTCCTTCTGCATTTTGTTTTTTCTTTCTTTATTTTTATTTACTAACATACTCTTACGTCTCCCCCATTTTTTTTCATTGAAATAATCAGTGATTTTTCTAGAAAAGAGATGCATATATCGTCAAACAGAAATCAAAATTGATTCGCTTAACTTAGCCGCATGACGGTTATCGCATCCTCATCAGTAAAATCATCAAAACCTGCTGCTTTTATCGTGATTTTAATATTCGCTTCGTTTATGTTTTCATCTAATACTGGTTTTATTGCAGTGAATTGAACCGAACCATTGACGAGTGTGGTTGCTTGACTTGCGACCCCAGATCCAACAAGGGTAACAGTAGCTCCTTGGATGGGATCTCGTCGTTCATTATTTGTTGTGACATTTACCCAGATGATATACCCTGTGCTTACAGTTCCTTGGCCATCAAGAGTAAATTGACCTGCGCCTTGGGTTGTGGGGGTTTCTGCGATAAGAGCGTTTGAGGTCACCTGAGCGTTCATCGTTCGTGTTCCTTTCGGGATCATATAGATGACTGCTGCGATCACAGCTACCGCGACGATCATGATTATAATCAAGTACATCGGTAGTCCAAGAACATCTGCCTTTCTATTGTTCAAAAAGTATTTTCTCTTCATTTTTTTGTTCCTCCAATTTTTTAGCTCCAATTTATTTAAACATTGATATTATTACTTATATATATTTATTTCGTCGTTAAAATTAGATTTGATAAAAAAACAGGGCATACAATAATAAAAACCCCCCTCAAAAAACACAATAATATATAGGAGAAAAGTTCTTTGATGCATATCTTTTATTTTTTCATTCTTTTTGTGGGTAGATATATAAAGCAACTTTTCTTTTCAACCATGAACAGAATATGCCTGGTTTAGAACTACCATTCAACAACAAAGAAGTTACAATCATCATCAAAGATTTCATCAAAACATATGTGTCAAACTCCAGATGTACTGGAGTTGTCATCGGATTATCTGGAGGCGTTGATTCTGCAACGGTTGCTGTTCTCTGCAAAGAAACACTAGGAAAAGAAAACACCCACTGTCTGTTTCTACCTGATGAAACAACACCTGCTGATGATCGCAACCATCAGAAAACACTTACAGAAACATTTGACATAAATTGCGAACACGTCGATATTACACCGCTTGTACACCAGTTTTCCTCTTTTTGCCTGAAACACCCAGATAAACTTGCGCTAGCAAACCTCAAAGCACGAATTCGAATGACACTTATATTTGAATACGCAAACATGAGTAAAAGTCTTGTATGCGGAACTTCAAATAAATCAGAGCTTCTCATCGGATACTTCACGAAATACGGCGATGGAGCTGCAGACATCCAACCCATCGGAGATCTATACAAAACACAGGTTTTTGCCCTCGCACAACATCTAAATATTCCAAAAGAAATCATTAAAAAACCTCCAACAGCAGGACTATGGAAAGGACAAACCGATGAAAAAGAACTTAAAATGAACTATGAAACACTCGATAAAATCCTCTACGGTTTAGAACAAAAACTAGATATTGATGATATCGCACAACAAATACAAATAAACCCATCTGACGTCCAACGCATTAAACAAATGAGAGTACACACTCAACATAAACGAAGGACACCATTAATCCCAAAACTTGGGTTGCGAACAGTTGGTAACGACTGGCGTTCCCCAGTCCAAGAAGGATAAATAATCTTTTGTTTTCAGAGTTTTTTCAAAATCATATCAGCAACTTTTTTCCCAGAAAGCAGCATACCACCAAAAATCGGTCCCATCCGCGGTGCGCCATATACTGCGTTTGCTCCCATCCCAGCAACAAACAATCCGGGATACACTTCTTTTGTGTTTTCCACCACGGTTTTCTCACCGATGTCCGCACACATCGACTGTTCTTTCTCAAGGTCACCACTTGGTGTGTTCAATGGACCAACCTTTCGTCGAACAATCTGACACACTTCTGCTGCATGACCTGTTGCATCTATACAGTATTTCGCTCGAACGGAAAGAGGATCTACATGCAATCCTGCGATTTCTACTGCGGTCCAATTAATCACAAACCCATTCACCTTTTTCTTGTTTAACAACACATCTTCGACAGAAATTGCAGTGAACACTCGCGCACCTGCGTCGATTGCCGATGAACATAGTTTTGTCGTCGCCTCAATGGAATCAGCACTGAAATATCCATCTCCTTCGTCATGGACTGCCACATGAGCCTCATCAAGAATAGATTTTGATTCTTTCTGAACCACAATAATTGGAAACGTCATTCCTCCACCCCACATACCGCCGCCAATAGACAGTTTTCGTTCAAAGATCACAACTTTTTTTCCTGCTTTTGATAAGTATTTAGCTGCGGTAAGACCAGCGGGACCAGCACCAGCGATTGCAACATCCACATCAAAATTATTACGGAATTCTTTTGAGAATCGATCAAAGATAATTCGAGTGACGGTAACATCATCTATTCCCATACTAAAGCCTCTCAGAAACCACGAATAAGGCAAGGATTCTTAAAGATACCGCTAACCCTTTATACCCATCTATTTTATCATACAGACTTGTGTTTGTGATCCGACAATTCCAACCAGATGACATGTTT
>CAIYYQ010000420.1 GCA_903930505.1 Methanobacteriota archaeon | reverse complement strand
AGCTTTAATTACCTCCATGAATTTTTATGAATTTTCTCAAATGAACAATAATGAAATGGGAATTGTGGTGTATAAATCAGAGGATCAAAAATTATATGAAGAGATTAATGACGAAGTTAAAAGATTAAACAGAATCAGTGAGGAAATTAAAGTAACTATTGAAAAAGTTCCACCAAAGGAAGAATTAAATAAAAATAGTGATGGTCATTGTATCCGTTGTGGAGCTAGTATAAAGATGGATCCAAAATCTCCGTATTGCCTAACAGATTATCAACAATGGAAAAAATTTGAAGATAAAACTTACATAGAAAAAAATGGCGTATGTCATATTTGTGGTAAACCAAATGATTCTTCAATGGAGAAACCAGTTTGTAAGGATTGTTATAATAAAAATAAAAAATTATTTAAGAATTTCAAAAGAACCCCACTTTAATATCAACTAGACTAATTACGGTCCAACACAAATTAATATATTAGTCATTTTTTTTAAATGTTCCTTCCCGATTTTGTTTATCTTTAAAAATAATAATAGTCCTTGGATTATAATATGAAAAATACTTGCCTGATTTCATAACTCTGTTGTCTTTTTTTGCTATGCGTACATCTTTAATAATTCTCAAATACTCTATAAAAAAATAGACAAAAAAAACGAGGAGAACAAATTTAATAATAGTGATAATCCAGAAAATAATATAAAAAGATGGTATTAATCCACCTACAATAATTAAAAGAAAAAAGTAGGGGTGTATAAACATGTAGAGAATTTCATCGTCTGTTTCTTTACGTTGAAAGAATAAATGCATTGTTGAAAAATATGTTAATATCCTATATAAAATTTCTTGTATTATAATTGCAGTACTTTTCGTGCAAACGTAAGATACCCAGTATGCCCAAGCATATCAAAACTCGGACGCGTCCCATGCTCCGAGACAATCATCTCCCGCTGGATATTCTCCATGGTTTTTATTTCGATAAACGGTTTCTGATGCAAAGCATTCACCGTCAGTTCCACCTGGGAAATCAACGGGGAATACGCACAGAAATACCCGCTAACCTTCAACGCATCCCATGCATGAGAAACCGCCTCCCACGGGTTTGGTATATCAAGGATTACCGCATCCAGATTTTCTTCATCAATCCCTAATGTAACATCCTTTTGTTTCGCAATAACAAAACCATCGAGCCCAGAATGTCTGAGATTTTCCATAGCATGTTCAATGAAATCCTCACGAAGATCATACGAAATCACCTTCCCAGTTGGTGCAACCGCTGTTGCAAGAACCGTCGTAAGCGAACCAGAACCGATGCCTGTCTCAAGGACGATATGACCTGATTCAATAGCACAATTCATAATAATATGAGCTGCATCCCGAGGAAGAATAATCTGCGCACGACGTTTCACACACGTGAGTTTATCTTTTAACGAAGGCGCAACAACCCAGAATTGTTTATTGCCTAACTCAATTTTTTTACCATACGTTTTACCAACCAATGTCGATGGATCCAGTACGCCAACTCCTCTGATTTTATCGGTTTTTCCAGAGGTATGAACAAGATATTTCCGATACGTCGAATCAATAAGAACAACAATATCTCCGATCTCCACATTTGCCTTCATCGCATTTCACCTGAAAAATCAACACAAGACCCAAAACAAAGGCCTTCAAGGTTACGCTGATCCAGCCACTGCTCTTTACAATTACAAGAGAGATCATCAAACACATGGACATCCTGAGAAAGAGAAAACGCACGAATCGCATTAAGAACACTATTGTCACAGATTCTACAGTTATGCGCACCCCTGATGCTTCCTCCGCCAGTGACATCACATTGAATTCGTACTGTTCCAACAAGATTTTTCGTGTTTTTCAAAATTTCCACAACACTCCACAACCACGGCGGCCGGTATTGCCTACGTCTCCACAAATGTTCAACAACAGTACGTCGTTGAACATTAACCGGGTTCAACGAAATCGTATCAGAATACGATGCAACATCTTGTATTGTACTGATGCCATCGTTGAGCGCTTCTTCTTCCGTGAGAAACGGCGGTTTCACAAGCACATAGGTTTTTACCTTGCAGTTATATTTTTTAAGAAGCATTGCTGCATTTTTGTAATCATCAAAAACAAAACCTTTGTTTACCGCATGCTCTCTAATGAAATCATTTGACGTCTCAAGCCCGATACCAACCTCAAGAGTCTTCTGATGAATAACTTTGGTTACATCCGATAACGTCTCATTGGTAATGTATTCTGGTCTTGATTCAACCACTACCTTCTGGGTTTTTTCTGCAAGATCAAAAAGAATCTTTGTTCGAACCGATACAGGTATCTCACATTCATCAAAAAAACTCCCGGACGTAAATATTTTCACAACAGGCTGTCCCGCATATTTCTCCATCGCAACAGTATATTGTTTCATGAGTTCATCAGAAGAAACATTGCTTAATGCGCTGTCGTTGAAATACCCACACATGGTGCAACCGGACCCAAGCGCCCAAGTACATCCACGGGTCCGAAGAATCAATACAAACGCATCAACAACAGCCCCGTCCAATAAATCTTTTTCAGACCAAAAACTCACTGGTTTTTCCTTATCGAACGGTTTTTTTGAATGATGTTCCTCTTTGAGGTTTTTACAGAAACGAAACAGTTCATTCATATCGTTTTCTTTTTCCTCTGCATAACAAACAAGACCAGTGCAACACCGATAGCAGAGAGGAATATAACAGCTTCAAACCCTGGAACCGGGATTGGCTTGTACTGCGGCAAAACAACAGTTGGTCCTAGATCTTTTGCGATGCCATCAGAATCAACATGGAAATAGTACGGCTGCGAGTCAACGATCGTGTTGTTAAATGGTTGATTCAGATGATCAAAATAGATAATAACCTGAGCATACGCATGAACCGTCACATTCTTGTTTTTCTCCCAGCCAATGTATTTCGGATAGGACTCATAGAAATCTCCTTGTT
>CAIYYQ010000419.1 GCA_903930505.1 Methanobacteriota archaeon | reverse complement strand
GTTTTTATCCAATTCTTTTTTCTGTTATATTTTCGGTAACAACTGTACAGAACCCCTCCCGTTAGGACGTATTTTTTAGTAAGTTTTTTTCAAATAAAGTATTTATACTTAAAAATAAAACTATGGTATATAAAAATAATATGAAAATGGTGAAAAAAAATGAACAAGAAAAACACAATAAAAAAGACGCTGGTGATGACCTTAGCATTCATACTGCTATCGACAACAATAATTTCAATACAAGCTTTAAAACCAGTATCGTTGACTTCTATCGAACAAAAACCTGTTCCTCAACCCGTTCCTCAGCTAATGCAGTTGAGATTGGCGATTCCATCGTCTATGCTTGAGGGTAGAGAGTTTGTTGTTGGTGTTTATGTTTTGGGATATGGAAATATTTCAATACCTGTTTCAGGTGCTACAGTGTTGTGGGTGAATGGAACATATGTGACTGATTCAACAGGAAGAGTAACGCTTACTGCTCCTTTAGTCAATGCTGATATCTATTTCCAGATTCGTGCAACAAAGAAAGGTTACCAAGATGCAGTTGGTCGAATTCTCATTCTCAACCAGCTTCCTCAGTTAGTTCTTGTGGTTCCTTCTCAGGTCCATGAAAACGAAGATTTCGTAGCTTATGTTCATGATACAAGTGGGATTCCTGTGGGAGGAGTCCGAGTAGGTTTCCGTTCCGGTGATCTTTACTTTGGAGGGGGAACTACTGGACCTAATGGAACAGTTATTATTACAGCACCTCAAGTTAATGAGGACACAGTGTATGAAATGGGTGCAATGAAGTCCGGATATCTCTCCGGAGTTGCATACATCACAGTGCTTGATGCTGATCCGCCTCAGTTGATGTTAGCGATTCCATCGTCTATGCCTGAGGGTAGAGAGTTCATTATAGGTGTCTATATCTTAGGTAATGAAAATATCACAGTACCTATTGCATATGCAACTGTGTATTGGTTGAACGGCAGCTACCTCACCAATGCTAACGGGACCGTCGAACTTCAGGCACCCCTCGTCAGCTATGATACTTATATGGGGATCTACGCGCACAAAGATGGGTACTGCGATGCATCCGGACTCATCCTCATCCTCGATGAAGGCAACGAACATTTACAACTGGAGATTCCGCAGTCGGTGTTGGAAGGTATCAACTTTACCATCGCCGTCTATTCCTTAAGAGGACCTATAACAAACGCTATTGTCACCTGGATTAACCACACGTATTATACTGACTCGAACGGGACTGTTGAAATCACCGCCCCCTGCGTGACCGGCGATACATCCTTTGAGATCAGGGCTGATAAAGAAGGATACCTCTCAGCAATCGGCTCAATCCTTGTCCGTGATGAAAACATTTCCCAGCTTATGCTGTACCTCCCATCAAGCGTTATAGAAGGCAGCATCTTCATGGTGGGTGTTTACGCAGAAAACACCCCTATCGCAGGCGCAACAGTATACTGGGGGTACGATAGTTTTATGACTAGCGACAATGGAACCGTCTATCTCCAAGCACCCTATGTGCTCTATGATACCTGGAATGGCATCCATGCGGAAAAACAAGGATATCGGGAAGCAGAAGGAACTATCCTGGTCCTCAACAGCGACCTGCCCGCACCGATATACGTCGAAGTCGACGACGACTGCAATCACAACACCCCGGGATGGGGTTATGACCATTTTACAAGCATTCAGACAGCGATATATACGGTCGCCTCAGGTGGTACTGTTTTCGTCCACAGCGGAACCTATTATGAACCAATCATAATCAGCAAACCACTCATTCTCGATGGACAATGCAAGGACACGGTCTTCATCGATGGCAATCATCAAGGAACAATTATAAGGATTACCGCAAGTGACGTCCTCATCGATGACATGACACTGAGCAACGCTGGCTCGTTCTCCTCAGGGATCATGATAGATCATGCAAATAATGTCTCCGTTTACGGCATGAAGATCCTCGGTTGCACCTTCGGGATTGACCTTGAATTCTCGAATTTCGACACTATTGAATTGAACACCATGGTTGGCTGTACACAGATGGGCCTCCTCCTCGAATATTCCAGCAATAACGAAATTTCAAGAAACACCATCAGCGACAGTGGGTACACCGGCATCCACCTCGTCCACGATGCACCAGATAATGCCATCTTCCACAACAACATCATCAACAGTCGAATCCTCCAAGCATTCTCAAGTGACCCTAACATCTGGGATAATGGATACCACAGTGGTGGAAACTACTGGAGCGACTACACTGGTGTCGATGCAAATGGAGATGGAATCGGGGATACACCCTACATCATTCCAGGGCAAGGAAACAACCAAGACAATTATCCATTAATGCAACCCTGGGGATAAACAAAAAAAGTGTTGGTGGATTTCATTCCACCTCCTCTTTTTTTCCTTATTTTTTTAATCGTTTTAGTATCGTAGTTTGTTTTCATAAATATTTTTTGGTACCAACTGTACAGAACCCGGGTACGAGTTGTACAACAAGTCGTTAATAAGCAAAATAACAGAATAAGGAGTGAGGAGTGATAAAAAATGGTAATGATGATTGTTGGGCAAATATCAACGCCGGAAGAGGCTAAGGAAATTGAATTCATTACAAAGTCGCTTGTTGTTGGAAACCGTGCTCGAGTCCTTGGTTTAAAAGTTAGGGAGGCGTAAAACCATGACCACTGAACATATCTCTAATAAGAAAAACAAGAAACTCATCCCGAAAGAAATCCCAATCTTCTGGGTTAATATTGTTTAAACATCATTTTTTTTCTCTTTTGTTTCTATGAACATTTTTTTTCTCCTGATGTAAACAGTAATATAGGAAAAACCGATACCCACACCTAGTTATTCGGAGGAATCCTTCTATGAGTCAAAAAAATGAAAAGCAACTCCTTGAAAAAGCTTATAAACCCGCGAAAGACGCAATGATTCTTCATCCGTTTTACAGAGGAAAAATAGAGATAACTCCGAAATGCGCAATCCGTGATTTTAATGATTTTGCGATCTGGTACACTCCTGGTGTCGCAGAACCCTGTAAAGAAATCCAGAAAAACCCTTTGAAAGTCTACGAGTACACCAATAAATGGAATACGGTCGCAGTAGTCAGTGACTGTACAAGAGTCCTTGGCCTTGGTGATATCGGCCCAGAGGCAGGTCTCCCGGTTATGGAGGGGAAATCCTTGTTGTTCAAATATCTTGGTGGTGTGGATGCGTATCCGATATGTCTTGATACGAAAGACCCTGAGGAGATCATCAAGGCTGTGAAATGGCTGAAACCTAGTTTCGGCGGCATTAATCTTGAAGACATAGAAAAACCAAAATGTTTTACGATTCTTAATAGACTCAGAAATGAGATGGATATCCCGGTTTGGCATGACGATCAACAAGGAACCGCAACAATCGTTACTGCTGGTGCGATCAATGCATTAAAAATCGTTGGAAAACCAATGGATACTGCATTAGTTTCTATGGTTGGTGCAGGTGCTGCAAATATCGCGATCGCCCGCGTGCTCATTGCTGCAGGTGTGAAACAAAAAAACATTATCATGGCTGATAGCAAAGGAATTCTTCATTCCTCAAGAAAAGATTTGGAGAAAGAAAAAGACTATAATTCTGAGAAATGGAACATGTGTCTGAAATCCAATGCTGAAGGACGCACCGGTGCGATTGAGGGGGCATTGCGAAATACGGATATCTGTATTGCTGCGAGTAAACCTGGTCCTGGAACCATTAAAAAAGAATGGGTGTCCACGATGGCTGATGATTCCATTGTGTTTGCAACAGCTAACCCGGTTCCTGAGATTTGGCCGTGGGAGGCAAAAGAAGCGGGTGCACGAATTATTGCAACAGGTAGATCTGATTTTCCAAACCAAATCAACAATTCCCTTGGGTTTCCTGGGATTTTCCGAGGAACATTAGATGTGAGAGCTGAGACAATCACTGATGAGATGTGTATCGCCGCAGCTAAGGAGCTTGCGAAAACCGCAGAAGACGATGGCTTGAATGATGAGTATATTGTTCCGACGATGGACAACTGGGAGGTGTTTCCCAGGGAAGCAGTCGCGGTTGCTATGAAAGCGATAGAGCAAGGCATCGCGCGATTGAAACCCTCAAAGCATGAGTTGTATGAGCATGCAGAATCCATTATTCGTAGAGCACGTGATCAGACCAAGGTGATGATGGAGAACAACTTCATCCGCAAACCCCCAAAATAAGGACATGTTTTAGAAAACGGAAAAGGTTAAATCAACACTGTTGTTCACGGTCTGATGGGGTTATACTGTATTCTACACGTTACAATTGGTGTGTATGAACAGTTCGCAACCCAAAAAAAAACTGTAGGTGATCTGAATGAATCCCATCATAAAAACACTTTCAAAAAAAGATTTTTTATCGTTTGTCGATCGGCTGATAAATGAAGGAAAACAACCAGTCGTTGGTGTCAAAGCAAAAGGAAACCATTTTGTCTTTGGGCCATTGGAGGCTGCAAAGGATCTCAGATTGGATTATGATGTGACGATTCTTCCGCCGAAAAAATATTTTCTTCCGCAGTATGAAAAAATGATGGAGTACAATCTTGAAAAACCCTTTGATGTGACACAAAACAAAGAGGAAGATGCACCTATTATCATCGGGGTGCATCCTTACGATATCATTGCGTTGAAACAAACCGATACCTATTATCTTGACCCGCAGGTAGATACGTTGTATAAGAAGCGACGAAATGAGGCTATTATTATCGGTGCGGATATTCAGAAGGTGTCGTCTCGGTCGTTTGCTGCAAGCATGAATACACATGTAACTGAAGATGGTTTTGACTTGTTGCTTACAGATATCGGGGATCGAATTGCGGTTACTATTGGGTCAAAAAAAGGAGAACAACTGTTAGAAAAATATGCAACAGCTGAGAAAATAACCGGTAAAGAAAAAGACAAAATCAAAAAAATCCGCTCAAATTTATCCTTAAAATACAAACAAACTGTGAAACTAAGTAAGGAACAATGGTCATCAGCTCTAGTTGCAAATTACCATCATTCACTGTGGGAAGAAAACTCTGATAAATGCATGGAATGCAGCTCATGCACCATGGTGTGTCCTACATGTTTTTGTTACGATGTCCGTGATGAAGTATCCTTGGATATAAAGGATGGAAAGCGTATTCGAACCTGGGATGGATGTATGCTTCGTGATTTCACCAAAGTAGGAAGCGGAGAAGTCTTCCGTGAGGAGGTTAAAGAGCGATATCGTCATCGATTCTTCAGAAAAGGCAACTATCTTCCAGAGCGATATGGGTTTGTTGCCTGTGTGGGATGTGGTCGATGTGGTATCGCATGTTTACCAGATATCGCAGATCCATGTAACCTAATTAATGATCTTGCGCATTTCGGCACAGAAAAAGATACAGATCGGTTTTTTATTAAACAAAAAACAGATGTTATGGAAAAAGGAGTTTTTCATGTTCCTCGAAGTGCGACAATAAAACGTGCAGAAAAACGCAGCGAAATAGATACCTTGTTTGAGATAGAGCTTGATGATAAAAAACCACTAGGACATAAACCTGGACAGTTTGTTGAGGTATCGGTGTTTGGGTACGGGGAAGCCCCGTTTGGGGTGTCGTCACCACCAACTGACAAACCAACGTTTGAG
>CAIYYQ010000418.1 GCA_903930505.1 Methanobacteriota archaeon | reverse complement strand
TCACTTCTCCTGATGAAATCCCGGTAAAACCCGTATCAGTGAAAACCAGCCAAAAGAAAACAACAGCAGCAGTTGCTCAGAAATCAAAAGCAGAGGTATCCTTACAGGTGAACGGGCGTGCATGGGTCATTAAAAAAGACAATATTGCCACGGATATGATTTTTCATAACCGGTATCTTACTATAACAAATATCGAGGAGATGGGGCCTTATACATTTGATAATTTAAAAGGATATGAACAGTTTTCTAAACAAGCAAAAAAAGGGGACGTTGTGATTGTTGGAAAGAATTTTGGATGTGGTAGCAGCAGACAACAGGCTGTGGACTGTTTCAAAGCACTTGGGATCAGCGTAATCATCGCAGAATCATTTGGTGCAATCTACGAACGCAATGCGATAAATAGCGCGATGCCGATCCTTGTTTCCCCAGATATAACCAGTCTTATTTCCGAAAAGGATGGCCTTGAGGTTGATTTTGTCACAGGAAAAATAGTGGATCGTACGAAAAACAAGGTTTATGAAGCAAAACCGTTTTCATCGGTGCAGAAAAAAATTTTCCTTCGTGGGGGACTATTGGAAGGGTGAAAGTATATGGGTCAGATGACGTTTGCAGAAAAAATCCTAGCTAAATACGCTCATGAAAAAATCGTGGTTCCAGGTCAGATAGTTACTGTGAAACCCGATCATTTACTGATGCATGATAACGCTGCTGCGATTATAAAAAAAGTTCAATTAGAACTTCAGCAATATGGTGTTTGTGATGTCAATCTTCCGGTGATTGTCCTTGATCATGTGATCCCAGCAGCTGATGAGAAAACCGCGACGAATCATAAAATCATCCGTGAGTTCGTAACAAAATATAAAATCCCTAATTTTTTTGATGTAGGTAATGGTGTATGTCATCAGATCATGATCGAAAAAGGGCTTGCGCTTCCTGGACAGTTGATTCTGGGAAGTGATTCCCATACGTGTTCATATGGGGCAGTTGGTGCGTTTTCCTCAGGAATAGATAGAACCGAGGCAGCAGCGCTTCTCCTTACCGGGGAAACCTGGCTTAAGGTACCGCAAAGCATCAAGATCACGTTAAATGGGAAACTGAGTAGCGGTGTCTACGCAAAGGATGTTATTTTGCATATTATTGGCGATATCTCTGCCTCTGGTGCGGATTACTGCTCTGTTGAGTTTCATGGAGATATCAGTCAGTTCTCTGTGGATGAGCGGTTCACGATGGCAAACATGGGAGTAGAGATGGGTGCGAAAAACGCAGTGTTCCCTGTTGATGACATAACCACGAAATATCTTTCATCGATTGGAATCAAAAAAACACAATATACACCTGTTTCAGCGGATATGAATGCATCCTACATGAAAGAACTCAACTATACTCTGTCGGAAATCCCACCTGTGGTTGCTGTGCCGCATGGTGTTGATCAGGTGAAACCAATAAATGAAGTTATAGGGCTTGAGATTCATCAATGTCTTATCGGCACCTGTACGAACGGGCGTCTTTCTGATTTTAAGATTGCAGCTGAAATACTGAATGGGAAAAAGGTTCATCCTAGGGTTCGTTTACTGATCGTTCCCTCGTCTCAGCAGATATATCTTGATGCGATCCATAAAGGTTACATGGATATTTTTATTCGAGCAGGAGGCGTTGTGCTCCCGCCAGGTTGTGGTCCTTGTCTTGGGGCGCATCAGGGAGTTCTTGCGCCGGGGGAACGCTGTCTGAGTACGTCCAATAGGAATTTTAAGGGTCGGATGGGCTGTAAAGATGCAGAAATCTACCTTGCAAGCCCTGCAACGGTTGCAACGTCAGCATTAACTGGTGTGATTACTGATCCTCGGAAAGGAGGTGTGGTCTGATGCGGATATGGAGGTATGGTGATAACATCAACACAGATATGTTGTTCCCAGGGAAATACACGTACACTTGTAGTACTGCTGAGGAAATCAAACCTCATCTGTTGGAGGATCTGGATTCTTTGTTTGCAAAACAGGTGAATAAAGGAGATATCATTTTTGCTGGGAAGAACTTCGGATGTGGCAGCAGTAGGGAGCAGCCTGTGGTTGGGTTGGCTGCGGTAGGTATTTCTGCTGTTGTTGCAGAGAGTTTTGCAAGGATTTTTTTTAGATCCGCTATCAATCAAGGGTTATTGCTTATTGAATGTCCCATGGCTGTTCGTGCGTATCGTGAGGGTGATTCGGTGAATATTGATGTAAAAAACGGGAAAATTCTTGTTGCAGGTCAATCGTATACGTTTCCTCGGTTACCAAAGGAGATTCTTGCGATTCGTGATGCAGGTGGTTTACTTCCGTATACTAGGGAGAAACTGAAACAAAAACAATGATTTCTCTGTGATTTTTAGAGGTTTTTTGTCATTTTTATATGGGGGATTCCTGCTTCTTGAAAAATTGTTCCTTCTTCGATGAATCCGAATCGTTCATAGAATTTTTGTACCTTTGTTTGTGCATGTAAAAATAGTGTTGTGTCGTGTTTTGTTTTGCAGAAATTAATACAATAATTAGTTAAATTTGTGCCATATCCTTTGTTTCTGTAGGGTTTAAGGATTGCGATGCGTTCTAATTTTGCCTTGTTTTTTCCGATTTGTCTGATGCGTGCACAGCCAATGGGTTGTTGATTGAGTTTAGCGATAAGATGGTCGGAATCATTGTCAAGTCCGTCGAATTCAAGGTTTTTTGGGACTTGTTGTTCTTGGATAAATACTTCTGTTCGTATTTGGTATATTTGATTGAGTTCTTTTGTGTTGGTCACCAATCGTATTTCAAGGGTGTTCATTTGTATGAAATACGTTGTTCATGTATAAAAAGAGAATGATTGATGAATAAAAAAATGTTTATTCATCATCGTAGATGTTTAATGTTTCAAAAAACTCTGGTTTGAAGTAGTATCCATATTCTGTTTTTTCGATGAGTCCTTTTTTGATGCAGGTTTCAAATAGTTCATCCATTGCTTGTTCTGTGTGTTTTGTTTTTGGGTGGTTGTTTTTCTTTTTTTGGTTTTTTATCGTTTTCATTCCTCATCACCTCTTTTGTGTACTATTGTAACATGATACTTACTGACATTTATCATATATAAAGATATGTTGTCAAAACGTCAAAATGAAATAATACAAAAAACGATAAAAAAAGAATGCTACAGAGGACTATTGTTTATGAGAGAAGTACTCGCTCAAGATCAGACAGATTCTTTTTTACTGCCTCGACTTCTTGGATTTTCTCAGTTTCAAAACTTTTTAACAAACTGGGTAACGATGCAGTTAATTTATAATGATGAACTGGTCTACCTTTCCCTTTCTTCTTGATATCATGTTTTGTGATCCATCCGCGTCTGCGCAATTCCTGGACCGCAACACTGACCTGCGGTTGTAAAAGCTCAGCACCTGTTTCGATATCGGTGGAACGACAATCTTCAACATGTGAGATATACATCAGGGTTTTTGCAAGATTTTTAGGCATACCCAAATCAGCAAATAAATCAATGATTTGCTCATCTTTTTGGGTAAATACTTGTTCTGTTTTTTGTTTCATATTAT
>CAIYYQ010000417.1 GCA_903930505.1 Methanobacteriota archaeon | reverse complement strand
TCATCCCCTTGAAAGTTTTTCATTGAAAGGGATTCAGTTTGCTTTGCTCAATAAAGCAAATGATTATTAAAAAATTAACAAAGAATGTATACTAGTAAAACAGTACATCAAAAGTGTAATACGGGGAAAGTTACTAGTATACTAGTAAATTGGTGTTCACATCCCTTCCCCTGCACTAATTAATCACCGTGAATTTACTGGCAAATTCGTGTTCCCTTCCCGACAGGAGCATAGAAAAAACTTTTCAACAGATATGATGTTAGCATATGTGTTAACAAATACGAGTCCGAATCTCCCTTCCCGCGCTATTTTAACCATTAACCAGTCTCTGAATATCATCACATACGCTTACGGATTATCAGGGTTGAAAAACGCATATGCACAAAGGGAGTGATCGCTCTTACCACTGTACGTATCGCTTATGATGCCGACACTCACGGAATTGCTCTCGGTGACGTTATTGATGATGCGGTCGAAGGCATTGTTGCTTGCTGTTGCTTTGGTATATTCTCGCTATGATTATTGGGCGAGTATGATGTTTTATATTTTTCTAAACCTACAACAACATTGTTTTTTAGTTGAGTCCATTCTTCTTTTAGCGTAACAATACTATTGAACGAATGTATGATCTTCTCCGACTGCGCGATATCTTGAATTACATTTCGTATTTTCTTATCAATCTGCTTTTGAAATTCAGCTCTCTTACACATTTTCTTGTGTACCTTCCAACAAAGGAGTCTCACTGGCGGATATCTTGGTCTTGCCCCATAGATAAAATTATATGTATAGCTGTCTCCCTCTTCTTTTACTTGAGATTGAAAATTATTACAAATGTCGTTAAAACCTGTGTTGACCATTTTCTTGAAGCTTTTTTGTTCTTTCTCGCTTCGTTTATACAATCTATAGGTTTCTTTTTCGATCCAATCAATGAATGGGCGTACCATTTTAACAGAGTCCGTCTCGTTTTTATGGAGATTTCCTATAACAAATTCTCTGAATGCAATGGCTCGTATTTCATCAGATATTGATCTATAGCCATCGAGAAATTCTTTTGATTTTAGCTTAAAATTCTGGTATTCCTGACCGGGGTTTGGAATGACTACGTTGCATATTTTTACAAATTCAGAAAACAATGGATCTTTTTCTACATCAAGTTTTACTTGAGGATACTTTCGTAATCTTCCCAGGCCCCCACAGGGGACCATGACCCCATGTTCATTAATGGTAATTCCTGACATCTGGCGTATAAACGGGATTACAATTCGTTCAATGATTTCTTTTCTAAATGTAAGATCGCCTCGTTCAAATGGTTCTATTTTCTGATCTTTATGCAAATCATGATTTGCGCGTTTATCGCATAGGTCTTCATGGTTGGGTTTTGCCAAGAGAGTATAACCTTTTCCATAATTTTTCATGAATATTTTTCGTTCCGCCTGTAATTCATTAAAATAATCATGTCGAATTCTTTTAAAGGGAAGTTCACTAGGTCTGACCGGTTCTCTTTTATAAATTTCAATCACGTATTGTTTTTTCTTTTCTTCTTTGTTGTACATTACAGACCACAACTTTTGTGTAGCTTTTGAGTTAACTCAATTTTTTCTATCTGGTGATTTGAGCAACCTTTTTTATTTACTCATTTTTATTGATGTATTGAGGACTACGATAAAATCATTGCGGTAAAAAAAGCGATAGAAATTATGGAGGCATAATATGAATCGAAAAGAACTCCTTGAAACGGGTTGGGTGGAAAGAAAGGAATTCTGGATAAAAAAAGGTGAATTTGGAACATGGCTAATAAGTGAGTATAAAAATAAAACGAAAGAGTCTGAAGAAATGCAAGATGGAGATCTGATCAAAAAGAAGAAGGGTGATTAAACAGGTTATGATATTTTTTTCTACCGTTTTAAAACATATGCACTCTCTTACAGGACGAGATATTGAAAAAAGAGCAGTGATGGAGCTGATTAATTACTTTGAAACATCGATTGATAAGGTGATCATCCAAAGCGAAAAGGAGTTGGAACTGCTAAACAGCCAGAAGAAAATCCAGGGTTTACACCAAAAATCGCGGATTGATGCCGAATCCGTACGGCGCGCAATAAAAACTTTAAATGCCAGTGCGTATCCCCTCTCGTCCGAAAAGACAGGAGGCCTGATACAACAGGAAAGTGAAAAATATGTTGAACATACGCCGGAAAAGAAAGATGTGGGGGTCGAAATCATATGAATTTCGACACCGCCATTGAAGAGTTCCGGCGATATTTGAAGCAGAACAACAAACGAGAGTATAAAAAAACCACCCTACATTGCTACGCAGAAGGAGTGACACTCACCCTTAAAGACAAGGATTTGGACAACCTAACCCAACGGGACTTGGATGACATTAGCATTTCACTCAAGGAAAAAGGGAACAAGGGCAAAGGTTGCAAACCAAATACGGTTCGACTACGACACGCTGCGATTAATCTCTTTTGCAAAGAGATACTGAAGAGAACAGACCTACATCTAATGGTCCCCAGGCAAAAGACGACACAAAAATTCCCAATCCCCCCAAAGGAAATAGAACGGATATTGGAGATTGCGAAGAAAAAGAGTAAATTGGATTACGCAGTTACTCTGACACTTCTTGACGAGGGACTACGAAGGAGCGAATTGTGTAACCTCAATCTCGACGATGTGCAGTTTGAAACCTTGGAAATCTACTTGAATGATTCAAAAACAGGGAACAACATAGTAACGATGACGACCCGGGTCGCTGAGGCAATCAAAGACTACATCCTCTACGAAAGACAACCAAAAGACGCCAAAGACCAAGCACTGTTCATCAGCAAGCGTGGAACAAGAATCAAAGAGCATTTCGTAAGAAACCACGTGAAAGAACGTGCTGTCGAAGCAGGAATCACAACACGGATGTATCCCCATCGCTACAGAACTACGTGCATCACACACCTCTTGAATAACAAAATAAATCCATTGACGGCACAGCACCACGCCAGACACGCAACCCTGCAACAAACGATGGACTATGATAGACCAACACAACAGGATATGAAGGGTGACATCGAAAGGGTGTTCGTAAAGAAGAATAACCTTGACGACGAAGGGAGAGTTAGAGCATCAGTAGACAAATACCTCAAGGGAGAGATAACCAATACTGAACTGCAAACTATACTCGATGTGTTGCGACCAAAATTATTAAAATACGAAGGTGAGTTACGTGGCTACCAATAATCTTGGCCACATAACACGTTTTGGTCACATAACACACCACTATGGGCGGGTAACAAAGCGGTTATCCGCCATCCCCAACATTCATAGGCATCTTCCCCGACATAACGTGATCGTTTATTCAATACTTTAAGAAGAGAGACATTAAATTGGCAGTTATGGCAACCGCTGACCATGCAGATCGGCAGTTTCTCTTTGTTGTTCAGCTTGTCCATATCTTTTACGGTAAGTCCGTTGACAAATGTTGCATTGTTTGGCGGGTGGTTCCCCCAGGTTTTTGGATTACCATGTCCAACGAAATACACAAATCCGCATCCTTTATTGAATTCCGTAATAACATCAGTTGCTCCGGTGAAGTTTCCAAGAGATGTGTAGAGTCGGGTGGGTGAAAAACCGGTCATGTTTTCAATGGCGAGATCACCATAATGTTCTCCTTCGTACCCGGTCCAATTCGCGTTCTCTGATTCTGGATAGGTGTCTCCTGCAACAACAAGCATATCTGAGAACCATGGTTTTCCATTGGTATTTGTTTCGTAAGTGATGATTTTATCGACCATGATTTTTACTTCCTGTTTGTTCTGACAGGGAAGTCTTCCGACTGCGACATCGGGATATAAATCAATATTTGTATCATCTGCGTGTGATCCTGACCATTCCCCATACTGGTTATCATTATCAGTATCCCAACTCGAGAAATTTCCGTGTGAATCATAGATATCAGCGTAGTAGAGATCAGAGAGATACTGCGGTTCCCAGTCGTCGTTCATCTGGACGTATCGTACCGGAACATACCACAGGGGAAGCTGCCCGATTTTTCCACCGACGAGAAGAACGTATTTCGTGTGCCATTGCTCTATCGCTGTTTTGATGAAGTATTTTATTTTTTCTGCATTATCCCGTCCAGGGTTTGATGATTGTGTGTAGATTTGATTAAGGGTGACAAGACGCGTAGATAACCCCATTTTTTCTTTATGGGTGATGAGTGGTTGCAATTCTTTTGCAAATGTTTTCGGAGCGATAATAAGAAGTATTGCTTCAGTGGCTGTTGTGTCTAATGATTGATAAGAAGTGTTTATTTGAGCGGTGAGGGCAGATGCGAATGCAGAACCGAGGGAAAGGAAAATACTACTGAATAGGAGTATTTTATTCCAGATGGTCTTGGCAGTTGATTTGTTCATTGGATCTCCACTTTATCAAATTATATAATATATAGTATACATCATCCTTAATAAATTTTTATGGTTTTTATTCAAAAGAATCTCAATTAGCTAAACAAATACTATTTTTTTAATCCACCAATCCCTATGTGTGGAACCGTTCAGATTCTCACCAAAACCGACTGCATAGACACCTCCATTTTTATCGGCAGCAAGTGACCAGCAACAATCATCACCGTGAGCGCCATCATCTTTATCTTCCCAGAGTTGAGTCCCATTTTTATTAAATTGTTTAATCCACCAATCCTGACCATTATTTCCTGTAAGATTTGTTCCAAATCCTGATATGTATAACTTCCCATTGCTATCAGATACAATGGATGTTGCCATATCTGTATCTCCAGCAGCGTCATAGGTTTTATTCCAGTTTATCGTATCTTCGTTTCCATCTTTATCAAATTTTTTAATCCACCAATCCATGTTTATTTCTCCAGATTTCCCTCGGATTCCTGCGATATATACACTTTTTGTGTCATCCACGAAAACTGAGGTAGGCGAAAAAAACCAGTTCCCATTTCCGTGATATTCTTTCGTCCACAATTGATTTCCCTCCGCATCAAATTTAATAATACTTCCATACAACTCATTCATATCATCTGCTCGAATTCCTACAAAGTAGATATTTCCATCGCCATCTGTTGTGATTGCTGTAGTATAACCACCTTTGAATGTTTTGTTCCAATGAATCGTATCTTCAGCCCCTTCTTGATTAAATTTCTTTATACACACATATGGTATTGTATTAGGAAATTGTATTTCCTCTGTATATCCTACCACATAAATGTTCCCATTGGTATCAACCGCAACCGAAAGAGCTCGATCATTACCCCCATAGAAATCATAGGTTTTATTCCACCTATTGATATCCTCGTTTCCTCTGGAATCAAACTTTTTTATCCACCAATCATCAGCAGTTTGGCCCCCTTTGTCATCAGGGTGCATACTTAGATCAAATCCCCATCCGACAACGTAGATGTTTCCATTTACGTCAGTAGCAACCGATTCTGCCTCCGCAGTATGATCCTTTTGAATTATTACTTTATTCCAATTGGTGGTATCTTCATTGCCATGTGCATCAAATTTTTTTATCCACCAGTCTCGATCTTTTGTACCAGATACATTTGAGGTATATCCAACGATATAGATATTTCCTTTAGCATCAGTGGCAACTGAAAGCGCTTCATCATCATAGTTATGACCATCGTATGTTTTTTCCCAATTAATATTGGTGGAAATTGATTCATGATTTTCAATGCATCCATCCAATCCAATAATAATAAATAAAACAACTAATCCTAGTGACGGTATTTTTTTATTCATATTTTTTCTCCTAATAACTTATTTTATTCTTGCTATTTTCAAAGTTAGTTTGTATTACGTATTCATTAATATAACAAACGGGTCGATGTCTGTGAATGTCGCATGGTTATCCTATTAGGTACCAATCACTGCGACGAACGGATCGATATCAGCGAAGGTGATCATACCATCTTTGTTGCAGTCTGCCGCAATCCAGATCCATGTGGAGTGTGCTGTTTGGAATTGTTCCTCAGTGGTTCCCAGTGCTGCAACAAACGGATCGATATCTGCGAAGGTGACCATACTGTCATTGTTGACATCACCGGGCTTGAATATGTTCACGGTCAATGATGTTGACCAGTTGCTCTCTGCACCAAGTGTATCTTTTGCCTTGGCTTTCACCGAATACGAACCATGAACAGACCATGTATGTGATGCGGAGACGATTTGTCCTGATGGATGCAGACCAAGCCATCCGGTGATGTTCCCGTCACCCCAATCCCACATATAGGAGATATTATTTTCATTGGGATCGGTTGTGGATGTGTTGTAGGTGTATGATGATCCTTTGAGTCCTCGTGTTCGACCTGATGGTATCGTGGGTGTATTCGGTGGATTGTTTGTTATCATCATAAAGATTGATTCAGACCAATTGCTTTCGATACAATTCTTTGCTTTTACCTTTATTTCGTAACTACCTTCTTTTGTCCATGTATGATTTGCTTGGACAGTTTCTCCAGATTCGTAAG
This sequence comes from Methanobacteriota archaeon, assembly GCA_903930505.1. The sequence continues at coordinate 4,550 of CAIYYQ010000417.1, read as the reverse complement.
GTCCAAGCCACGTTGTATTTCCATCGCCCCAATCCCATTGGTACCATACTTGTTTTCCTTCTGGATGAATCGTACTTGTTGTAAACGAATAATCGTTTCCAATTGCTCCACTTGATGGACCGGATGGCATTGATGGTACATTTGGGCTAGTAACCATAAAAACATATGGGTTTGAAGGAATATCTGAAATATTTACATTCTGGACCAGATAAGAACTATATCCGCCATAATCAAGTAGTATGGAAAAATTATCTGAAAGATTAGCTCCAGGTGCCGGTTCAACTGATATAGAATAATTTCCTTTTAGTACATTCGGAATATATATCTGTTCCTCTTTTTCTCCATCAAAATCTATATCTGATTGAGTGTATGTGGCGTTTGGAATATTAGAGTTCGTATGTCCCTCAGGATCAGTAACAGTAAGATAAATTGGACATAATCCAGTTATTCCTAGTCCGGATCCAGGCCCTGAATCTGATTCTTCAATAGTAACATATTCCATAAGAGAAAACCTTGCAGCCTTCGCCCATCCTCCTCCTGATCCAGCCCATATATTAAATGCCATCTGATTGGATAAAGAACCGATCCCCGGATGAATCAAAATTGGTGTTGTTTCATAATTGTATATTTCACCACCGTTATTAAGCAATACTTCTTTTAATTCTTCAGCATTAATACCTTGAACTTCTAATAAATCATGAGTATCTGATATTAATTCAATAATATCATCGATATGATAAGGAATATAATCCCCGAACATGGTTAAAATGGCGCCTAGCCAATCGTCCCAAGAAGCGAAATCTTCAAATGTATGTACGTCAAGGTGTTCATAAAACTTTCCGGGTTCATAAGGAGGTAGCACGTTTCCTAAGGGAGGCCTAGCGTGCAAAAAATTAAAATGTGTGTATCCTGTACCATAGATTCCTCCAGTTCGACCAAGAGTTACTATTTTCGCATGAATATTGGCATAGGTATCACGTTTTGTATTAAATTCAATGTACTGTCCTGCTACAGCGGAATTTAAACTGAGAAGAGATTCTGAGTAAACAGCAGTGTATCCGGTTCGACAATCACAATCAGGTTTATTATGTTCTGATTCAATTTCCTTTTCATCGATAATACATGGACATATATAAGGTGGTCTGATTACTAATCCGTTAATGATTTCAAGCGATGATACTTTTGGATCAGATGAAATGCCATTTGCTGATACAGTCAGAGAAATAGTGTGAACACCGGGTGATAAATCACTTCTGGTAAAGGTTTTTTTGTGAACCAATTTCTCCATCGATACTTGATGTCCAGATATATTCAAGATTCTCACTACTTCCATATGGGTTATATCCATCACCAATAAAGGTTACAGGATCTTCGTGTCCAATGAGATTTTTTGGATTTGCGACCGCTGCAGGATTTGGTGTAATATTAACAATGGATGCTACAGGTTTCGGTCCGCCATTACCTATTATAACTTGGAGTGATCCTGACCAATCACTTATTGCATCATGAGTATCTTTGGCTTTAACCCTTATGTAATAAGTTCCGTCTATTCCCCATGAATGTGACGTCTGTATCGTTGTATAGGACGGGTAGAAATTCGTCCATTCATCAACTATGTTATCTCCATTCCAATCCCACCCATATGATAAACTATCATTGTCGATATCAAAAGATCTTGTGCTGTATGAACCAGTTATACCGACAGGCAAGGTTATGGGTCCAACAGGATTATTAGGAGGGTAAGGAACATGATTTCTATAATGAATAATAATAGTTGATTTATCTGAAAAACCACTTTGAGATCCATAGATATCCTTTGCTTTTACTCTAACATCGTATGTTCCTTCAGTATACCAAGTATGAGCAGCAGATACTCTAGCCCCAGAAACATAATAATCACCATTATTATCATCCCATTCGTCAACCGTACCATCTCCATTCCAATCCCAACCATAGGCAACTTTATCATTGTCAGGATCTGTAGCCCGAGTATAAAACACTTCAGTGATCCCTGTTTCTCCAGAATGAGAACCCCACGGTTGATTTGGTATATTTGGTGGATTGTTTGGAGGTCCAAACGAAAATTTAGAGACAAACACATCCAGGTTTCCATTGAATGTGGTGTCGTATGCTCCGGTTGTGGTCGGAAAATCTGGTGACTCAGTATATCCGGTGATGTAGGCGTACCCATCTGCATCCACTGCAATGCCATTCCCCGCATCGACATCGATTCCTCCGAGGTAGGTGCTGTAATTGAGCATATTTCCAAATGGTGATAGCTTCGTCACAAAAGCATCACGGCCGCCGTTGCAGGTGGTGTCGTAGGCGCCGGTTGTGGTCGGAAAATTCGATGAAGTGGTGTATCCGGTGATGTAGGCGTTTCCTTGGTTGTCCACCGCAATACCATAACCATAGTCATCAGAGGTTCCTCCGAGGTAGGTGCTGTATATTAGGGTGTTTCCTGATGGTGAGAGTTTCGTCACAAAAACATCATAGGTTTCAAAACCATTTTTGGTGGTGTCGTAGGCGCCGGTTGTGGTCGGAAAATCAGATGAATAGGTGAATCCGGTGATGTAGCCGTTTCCTTGGTTGTCCACCGCAATATCTGCACCCCAGTCATCAGCAGAGATTCCTCTAAGGTAGGTGCTGTATATTAGGGTGTTTCCTGTTGGTGAGAGTTTCGTCACAAAAGCATCGTAGCCTTCTTTTTTGAAGGTGGTGTCGTAGGCACCGGGTGTTGTCGGAAAATCGGATGAGCCGGTTTCTCCTGTGATGTAGGTGTTTCCTTGGTTGTCCACCGCAATACCCAACCCAGTCTCAAATATCTCAAAACCGGTTCCTCCGAGGTAGGTGCTGTATACCAGGGTGTTCCCCGATGGTGAAAGTTTCGTCACAAACGCATCAGAAACGCCGTCATAGGTTCTGTCGTAGGCACCGGGTGTTGTCGGAAAATTGGATGACATGGTGAATCCGGTGATGTAGGCATACCCGTTTGCGTCCACCGCAGTGCCATACCCGTATTCATAGTCTGTTCCTCCGAGGTAGGTGCTGTACACAAGATTGCTTCCGTTCGGAGATAGTTTCGTCACAAACACATCTGACCCGCCTCCGTTATAGGTGGTGTCGTATGCTCCTGGTGTCGTCGGAAAATCACTCGAAGTGGTATGTCCGGTGATGGTGGCGTATCCATCTTCAACTGCAACCCGACTATAAAAATGATAATCGTTACTGGTCCCTCCGAGGTAGGTGGTGTACACAAGGCTGCTTCCGTTTGGAGATAGTTTCGTCATAAACACATCAACTCCTCCGTTGTAGGTGGTATCGTATGTTCCAGGTGTTGTCGGAAAATCGGATGAGCTGGTTTCTCCTGTGATGTAGGCGTACCCTTGGTTGTTCACCGCAATATCACTTCCGTACTCATTAGAGGTTCCTCCAAGGAAGGTGCTGTAGACGAGTTCCGGGTCGATCACTAGAGAATATGAAGGATCATATCTTTCATCTAGTGTAAAACCAAAAACATTTGAACTTTTAAGCTCATATCTTCCTTGTACTTGAGTCTTTATTCCTGTGTCTTTCTCTTGATAGATCACAGGTTTTTTTTCAGAGAGTTGTCCAAATTGTGTTTCCATCTCAAGATTATCCATCGGAGAGATCCTTAGATTTTGAACGCCATCGTATCGAATTTGAATACGAGAAGGATCCATTCCTGGTTGTACGATAAAATCATATTTCAATGCATGTCCTTGGAAATAATAGCGAAGGTCAATACCAGAATACAGGTCTGTATAGACCACCTCTTGATAGTTGGGAACGTCCGTAAACCATTTTTCTGGATTATTCCCGATGAAGTAGTTGTTGTAATTTGATAGCAACCCTTTTCCTTGAATTTGCGCATGCCTGTTCGCACCAACAAAGGTCGCTACGGTAGAAAGCATTTCCATCGGTTGCGGCAGCATCTCATTATGTGTTGGAAATCTCCGATTATTCGATAATCCAAAATCCCTTGAAGAGCTTGTCTCGTTACCACGAATAAAAACCGATACAACCTTATCCTTACATAAATACACGGTTGCACCATTCACATGAGTTTGAAACAATACATCCTCAGGAAACTGCCCTTTATTCTCCGTGAAAAAAACAGAATTGTCAACGAATTGATTCACCGTAGCTTTTACTTGTTCATTTTTTATTTTATGTAAAGAACCGTCAAAATCATATTCATACCACCCACAATCATATACTGTCAAAAAATTATCGTTGTCAAATTCGTCGTCATACTCATCTGTAATATTTACAACATATATTTTGATAATTTTATCACAAAATGAACGTCGATGTCGAATCCATTCTGTTTTTACCAATAGACTAACATGCCAATCTTTTAGCAAAGGCATATTTGACAACATCTTGAAAATGGGTTTGTTTTTATCGATTTGTTTGATATACTTACCCTTTCGGAACTTATGATAACCCATCAACTCAAATATATAATCCACGATCTCTTTAGGTAACTGGAATTGCATTTGCATATGATTATATACATAATCCAT
>CAIYYQ010000416.1 GCA_903930505.1 Methanobacteriota archaeon | reverse complement strand
CTCCGTTCATGCTTCGTGCTGGATCAACACCATCTTCGCCGTACATAAACTGGATGATTTCTCCGCTGGTATGCCGAACGGTGCCATCGCTTTCCACTTTTAGATCTTCAAGTGCATTTACCAGTCGTCGTTGCATATACCCGGATCTGCTTGTTCGAACTGCGGTATCCACAAGACCTTCTCGTCCTCCCATCGAATGGAAGAAATACTCAGTTGGTGTCAGACCGCTTTTGTAACTTGAGGCAACAAATCCTTTTGCACTAGCTCCAAGGTCTCCTCGTTTGAAATGAGGCAGGGTTCTTTGCTGGTATCCTCGTGAGATTCGTTCTCCTCGAACTGCTTGTTGTCCAACGCAACCTGACATCTGAGAAAGGTTCAGCATGGATCCTCTGGCACCTGATTTTGCCATGATCACTGCACTGTTGTTAAGACCAAGATGTCTACTAGCTATTTCACCAGCCATATCTCTTGTTCGTCCGGTGACCCGCATGATCTCCATCTCTAATGTTTCTTCAAGGCTTCTACCTGGTAATGATTCTAATTCATTGTGTTCATATGCAGAGATGAGATCGTTGATTTTTTTCTGTGCTTTTTCTAGTCCTTCGTGGATCTGTTGTTTTGCTTCTTCAGGGATATCTTCATCGTCGATACTTGTGGTAAAACCGTATTTTGTTATTGCTGCGATCGCCATTTTAGTCACGGTGTCAATAAACATTCTTCCTGCATCGCTTCCATGGTCTCTGATGATGCGATCAAGGATTTTTCCTTTGAATGCACCGATTGCGTTCTCATCAATGATTCCTTTGAGCATTTTTCCTTTTTTTACGATGACGTAGGCGTTGTATGGGCAGTCTGGTGCTTTGCAGGTTTCACAATGAAAACATGCTTTTGCTTTGAATTCAATGGTGAGATCTTTTGGGAGAAGGACACTGAAGATATCTCGGCCGTACACATAGGTTTTATTGTTTTCCTCATGGGTATCTGGGAATTTTGCGGTATAACCTGTTGCGGAAAGAATCTGGGATGCATCTTCTTTTGAGAAGGATTTATCCTTGTAGGTGAGAAGGAAGCATCCGGAGATGTGATCGTGGATTCCTCCGATGATGATTCCGCCGAATCGCGGGGAGAGGATGTTTTCTTGTACTTTCATGAGGATTTCCGCTTCAGCTTTTGCTTCTTCTCCTTGAAGAAGATGAAGGTTCATTTCATCGCCATCGTAATCTGCGTTATATGGAGGACAGACTGATAGGTTAAACCGGAATGTTTTTTGGGTAACGATTTTAATGCGATGTGCCATCATCGACATACGATGTAATGATGGTTGACGGTTAAAAAGCCCGATGTCGCCATTCATAAGCTGTCGTTCCATAATGGAACCTACTTCAAGTTTCTCTGCGACTTCTTCCGCGTTTTTATCCGTGATTTTGATACGTTGTTCGATGCCGTTTTCTCGGTATCGTTTCACGTAGTTGACTTGCGGGATATAGGTTTCTTCATGTTTTATTGCGATTGCTGTGTCTTTAATGAGTTGTTTGCACCAGTCGATATTATACCTGGTAATGCGTACGGGGACGGTGAGTTCTCGTGCGATCTCGATGGGTACACCTAGTTCGTTTATGCTGAGGTTTGGATCTGGAGAAATAACGGTACGTGCTGAGAAATTAACTCGTTTCCCGGAGAGGTTACTGCGGAATCGTCCTTCTTTTCCTTTCAGACGTTGGGCAAGTGTTTTCAGTGGCCGCCCGGATCGATGACGTGCTGGGGGAATACCTGATGTTTGATTATCAAGATATGTTGTAATATGGTATTGTAGCAGTTCCCAGAGGTCTTCGACTATTAATTGTGGTGCGCCAGCATCCCTGTTTTCTTGTAATCGCTGGTTGATCCTGATGACATCAACGAGTTTGTGGGTGAGGTCATCTTCTGATCGTTCACCTGATTCAAGTGTAACCGATGGCCTGACGGTGACTGGTGGTACGGGTAAAACGGTAAGAACCATCCATTCTGGTCGTGCTGCAGTGATATTAATATCTATAAAGGGAATGTCGCTATCCGGTATTTTTTCTAGCCATTCTCTGATTTCCGAGGGAGTCAGTTTTTTTCCTTTTTCTCGAAATGACGTTGGTTTATCCAGTTCTATTTTTCCGATTTCTCTGCCGCAGCGGGAACATTTCTCAGAAGATTTACAATCACTTACAATATTCTTAAATATATATGCAGTGTCTCGTCCTTCTTTGCGATGTTTTTCAATGAGTTCTTTGTATTCTTTTATTTGATTATCGGTGAGCAGGAGTCGTCCGCAAGCTCGGCATGTTGCTCGTAGACTGTTTCGAATGGTTTTTACAAATCCGACATGAACCACTGGCATCGCAAGATCGATATGACCGAAATGACCAGGGCAACCGTTTTTCCCAACCTTGAGTCCGCAGGTTTTACACCGCAAACCAGGTTCAATAATCCCAAGTTTTGGATCCATAAGTCCCATCGTAATTGGGAATCCATCGTCATCGTATGTATCAGCGGTGATGACCTTTGTTGCACTCATTTTTCGTATTTCATTTGGTGAGAGTAATGCGAATTCAAGTTTCCCTATTTTTTTTGTCACATTTTGTAATCGTTCCATATGTTCATCGCTCCTTACACCAAAGTCTCCAGTCGTATTCGTGGGACTACCACAAGTGATTTCAATTCATCAATAAGAAGTTTGAATGCGTAACTCATCTGTATCGGGTGGATATCTGCTTTATCGCCGCAGACTGGGCAATGTAATCGTCCATGACGGTCAACAATCGCGATATGTCCGCAGGTGTTACAGACGTATTTTGTGGTAATATCTGATTCATCAAGAAGTCTGTCTTTGATTACCATGGATGCACCGTGGCCGATGAGACAATCTCGCTCCATTTCTCCAAACCGAAGCCCTCCTTCTCTGGCTCGTCCTTCTGTGGGTTGTCGGGTGAGAATCTGCACAGGTCCTCTGGATCGTGCGTGGATTTTCCCGGCGACCATATGGTGGAGTTTCTGGTAGTAGATGCAACCGACGAACACATCGCACTCCAGTGCTTTGCCGGTGAGTCCATCGTAGAGGACTTCTCGTCCGTTGTGTTTAAACCCATTGTCCACGAGTGCTTTTCTGAGGATTTCTTCATTTTCACCGCTGAATGCGGTTCCATCAACGCTTCGTCCTTCAAGTGATCCGATTTTCCCACCGATCATCTCAAGTACATGTGCAACCGTCATTCTTGATGGAATTGCATGTGGGTTGATGATGAGATCAGGGGACATTCCTTGTTCGTTAAACGGCATGTTTTCTGCGGGGACAACGTATCCGATGACTCCTTTCTGACCGTGTTTTGATGCGAATTTATCGCCAAGTTCAGGGATGCGCTCTTCTCGTACTTTGATTTTGACCATGCGTGATCCATTGACTGATTCGGAGAGCATGACTTTATCGACAACGCCGCCTTCACCATGTTGAACAGTTACTGACGTTTCTCGTCGTTTCTGTGGGGTGAGAAAATCAGTGGGTTCTTCAAGGAATCTTGGCGGTGAGGTTTTTCCAATGAGGACGTCTCCACCGTTGACGTTGCATTCTGGGGAGATGAGACCATCTTCGCCAAGGTTATTGTAGGCATCTTCGCTGCGTACGCCTCGGCAGTCCGGGTTTGGGATCTCAAAGTGATCTTCTTGTCCGCCAGGGTATCGTTTCTCTTCGCTGTTGTATGTTCGAAGAAAAGTGCTTCGAGCAAGTCCTCGTTCAATCGCGGATTTGCTAAAGACAAGTGCATCTTCCATGTTGTATCCTTGGAATGATGCGATTGCGACAATGAAATTTTGACCACCGGGTCGTTCATGGAATCTTAAGTACCGAATTGGATGGGTTTGAACAAGAGGTACTTGTGGATAATGCATGAGATGACCGCGGGTATCGGGGCGTATCCGATAGTTTGAGGCACCAAACCCAAGGGATTGTTTTCCCATTCCTGCACCCATCGTAATTCTTGGTGATGAGTTGTGTTCAGGGTAGGGAACAAGTGAGGAACCAATCCCAAGAATGCACATAGGGTCAACCTCCATGTGGGTGTGATCTGTCGTGAGATTAGGTTCGTTTAAGGCGATGAGTGCATTTTCTTCTTCTTCAGCATCGATGTATTCAACGATTCCTTCGTTGATTAAATCAACCCATCGTTTTTTACCTTCTTTTAAATCTTGGAGGTATTTTTGGTCAAATAGGAGTTTACCGTTTTCAATGACAACAAGCGGTCGTCTTAGTCTTCCGCAGTCGCAGTTCACGATGACATCGTTTGCCTCTTTGTTGAAACAGACGTTGATTTCATTGTGTAAAAGTCCTTTTCGTCGTCGCTCTCGTAGTTTCTGGATGAGTTTCTCTCCATCAGGATGCATCCCAATCAGATCACCGTTCAGGTAGACGCGAGAACCAGTCATTTTCTTAGTGATTTCTTTTATCCCGAGGTCTTTGAGGACTTTTTCTACTTCTTTTTCAGGGAATCCTTCAGAGATTTCAACGATTAATGCAAGGTTTTTAACAAGACCACAATTTGGTCCTTCTGGTGTTTCGTTTGGGCAGAGTCGTCCCCATTGTGTGGAATGTAAATCTCGTGCTTCGAAATGTGGTTGAGATCGTGTTAACGGTGAGGTGACACGTCGAAGGTGACTTAGTACTGCAAGGTTACTGGTTCGGTCAAGAAGTTGTGATACACCGGCTCTACCGCCAACCCAGTTTCCGGTTGCGAGCGCATGGTGAATCCGTTGGTTGAGTACATCGGAGCGAATAG